>CAYMIS010000027.1:0-30272 GCA_964390485.1 uncultured Roseburia sp.
AGCTTCTGCTTTCTTTTCCATTGCTTCTGCTTCTGCAAGACCCTTTGCCTGAATCGCACTCGCTTCCGCTTCACCCACAGCACGGATACCGGCAGCTTCCTGCTCCTTTGAGAAACGCTCTGCCTCAGCCTGTGCCTTCATCGCTTCCGCGTCTCTCTGTGCCTCGAACTGTTTTGCTTCTGCGGCACGCTGGATTTCGAACTGCTTCGCTTCTGCTTCCTTCTGACGCTGATATAATGCAGCATCGGCTCTCTGCTGTGCAGCATATTTATCTGCTTCTGCCTGTTTCTTAACTTCCGCTTCCAGAGCCTGCTCTTTAACAGCAACCTCTTTCTGTTTTAACTCAATCTCACGCTCCTGCTTTGCAATGTTTGCGTTTGCAGTGGTAATTTCGATTGTTTTACGCTGTTCCTCTCTCTGGATTTCGTAAGCAGCATCTGCCATAGCTCGTTTGGTATCTGCTTCCATCTGGAGTTCGGATTTCTTGATTGCAAGTTCGTTCTGTTTCTTTGCAATCTCTGTCTGGGCTGCTACTGCTGCATCATTGGATTCCTTATCTGCTGCTGCCTGAGCAACCTTGATATCTCTTTCACTTTCAGCCCGGGCAATTGCAGCTGCTTTTTTGATTTTAACGATGTTATCAATACCTAAGTTCTCAATAACTTCATTGCCATCTACAAAGTTCTGTACATTAAAGCTGATGATGTCTAAGCCCATGGCTGCAAGGTCCGGCTCTGCGTTCTCTTTTACTAAATTAGCAAATTTCTGACGGTCAGAAACCATTTCCTCTAACTTCATTTTACCTACGATTTCTCGTACGTTACCCTCTAACACTTCTCTTGCAACACCTGCAATATATTCTGTCGGTTTATTTAAGAAGTTCTCTGCTGCCAGACGAAGTTTTTCCGGCTCATTACTGATTTTTACATTGACAGTTGCATCCACGTTAATATTGATGTAATCTGCTGTCGGTACTGCATTACTTGTTTTTACATCAATTGGAATCAGGCGAAGATTTAACTTATCCAAACGTTCAAAAAACGGTATACGGATACTTGCCTTACCAATTACAACTTTTGACTTTTTCTTGATACCGGAAATAATATATGCCATATCCGGTGGAGCCTTTACATAGCCCATGGTGAGCAATAATATAATAATTACTGCTACAATGATTCCCACAATCAGTGGTGCGGAAATAAAACCTAACATTTCACTAATCCCCTTTCTTATCCTTGGTTTTCTCATTATATTCAGGAAGCTATTTCCCTTATTCCCAAATATAATTTTCTCACCTTTTTATTATAGCGGATTTCATATGAAATGAATACTTAATTTTCTCTTATTATTTTTCCGTCTGCCATTTTAATCATGTAATTACACTGTTTTGCCATTGCCTGAATAAATCCCGATTCGTCATCGCAAATAGCAATCTTTCGCATTTTTATTCCCTCATACATTATTTTATAAGATAATATTCCGCAGAATATGGCTGTAAGTTCAGCACATATTCTCCATTTACCGGTTTTATTTTAACACTGATATTTTTCTCACATCCACCATAAATCTCCAGATTGCTGGACAGCAGTCTTTCTAAGCCCTTGGCATTCTGAACTTTTATGCTGTAATCTTTCTGCTCCACATTTGAAAAATTAAATACGGCAAGGATTCGTTCCTTCCCACTCATGCGTTCAAAAGCGTAAATACATTTTTCCTCCTGATGACAATCAATCCAACGGAAGCCTTCTGTTTCATAATCTTTTTCCGATAATGCAGGATGCTCCATATACAAAACGTTTAAATCCGTCATAAATTTCGAAAATGACTGGTGAATCGGATAATCCATAAGAAGCCAGTCCTGCTCTCTTTTCTCATCCCATTCCCGCAATTGTCCGATTTCATTTCCCATAAAGTTCAATTTTTTTCCCGGATGGGCATACATATACATATAAAATGCTCTCGCCTGTGGAAATTTTTCCTCATATTCCCCATGCATCTTCTGTAAAATAGTTGCTTTTCCATGCACCTCTTCATCATGGGATAAGGGCAAAAGAAATTTATCATCATAATAATACATCATGGAAAAGGTCAGCTTATGATAATTTTCACTGCGATATTCCGGTGGGGTACGGAAATAGTTTAAGGTATCGTTCATCCAGCCCATATCCCACTTATAATCAAAGCCCAGTCCGCCGTCTCTCACCGGTTTTGTAACTCCCGGAAAGGCTGTCGAATCTTCTGCTGCTAACAAGGCTGTTGGATGAAGTTTTTTCAAATTCTCGTTCATATATCGCAAGAATTCCACGGCGTTTGGATTTACGCCCCGCTCCGGCATTCCCTGCCAGTAAATGGCTCTGCTGATTGCATCCATCCGCAGTCCATCCATATGAAATTCACTGAGCCAGTAATTTGCTGCAGACTGTAAAAAGCTGCGGACTTCTCCTCTGGAATGCATGAAATTACAGCTTCCCCACTCGCTTACTCCCACTGCCGTATGAGGATATTCATATAATGCGGTTCCGTCAAAACGCGCCAGCGCATAACCATCCACTGCAAAATGCACCGGAACAAAGTCCATAATGACACCGATTCCATTCTGATGGCATGTATCTACAAAGGATTTTAACTGATTTGCCGTTCCGTAGCGGGAGGTCGGACTAAAAAATCCTGTGCTCTGATATCCCCAGGATTCATCACAGGGATATTCATTTAACGGCATAATTTCTAAATAATTATACCCCTGTTCTTTCAAATAGGGAATTAAAATATCTGCCATCTCTTCATAGCTGTACCAGTCATCCGCACTATCCGATGGTTTCTTAAAGGAACCAAAATGAACCTCGTAAATATTTAATGGTTTGTTTTTACAATCACTTCTTTGACGCATCCACTCGCTATCCTTAAACTGATAGCTTCCTCTGCCTCGTAAAATAGAAGCAAAATTTGGTCTAAGCTCCATGCCAAAACCATAAGGGTCACAGTGTTCTACCCAGCGCCCTGCATTATCATAAATGCGGAATTTGTACATCATTCCTTCTTTGGCATTCTCTACCCGACACTCCCAAAAGTTTCCATCGTAGGTCTTGTTCATGTCCCATTCCTGCCACTCATTAAATTCTCCAATCAGTGTAATCCTAGACGCTCCCGGTGCAAAAACGCGAAAATTTGCCCCCTTCTCTTCCAGATGGGCTCCCAGATACTCGTAGGCATCAAATATTTTCCCAGTATAAAATCCGTAAAAATCCATAACTCCTCCTAGATAATAGACATTGGTTGTTTTTCTGTTATAATATATTTAATGCAACCTAGGAAAAAAGTCCACCGACAATCTTTTTCATATGGTGGATAAACAACTTTTGGAGCAAATCGTCGTTTATTTAGATAACAGATAATACAATTTTTTTGCATACATTTAGAAAGGACATCTCCTGCCATGGATATCAGAATCGAAAAAACAGAAAAAGCTATTAAAAATGCCTTCCTTGAACTTCGTTCCAAAAAGGCATTAGAAAAGATTACGGTAAAGGAATTGTGCCAGCTGGCATGTATTAATAAGTCCACGTTTTATTCCCATTATGAGGATATCTACGCCCTTTCTGACACTTTAGAGCAGGAAACCGTAGGCTCTATTATAAAAAGTATTTCTCATGACCAGGAATATACCTTCTCCAATCCAGATGCATTCACAAAAGAATTAAGCCTTTCCTTTGCGGCGCATATTTCCCTGATTAATATTTTGTTTTCCGGAAAAGAGCAAAGCTGCCTCGGAAACCGGTTAGAGCGTTCCTTAAAGGAAATCATTTTTCAAAAATACCCTGAATGCAAAAATGATATTGAGAAAAATATTCTCCTCACCTACTGCATCCAAGGTGCTTATTACGCTTATGTAAATAATCAGTCTGTTGACAGCGATACCATAATCTGTGTGACAGAAAAAATTGTGAATACTTTACGTCCACTGTATTAAAATAACATAGCTCTTATCGTGAAAAAGTTTTATCTGTAACGTCCATCTGCTGTAACCACTGCATGGCCTCTTCCTTTTGGAAGTAATCTTTACTAAGCAGTACCATGACTGCCCGCTCTCCATTTTCCTGTCCGAAAAATGCACACCAGTGCTCCTGATACAATTCTTCCTCAGACAAGGAAATTCCATGCTCTTCTAACTCATTGTAATAGCTCTGGTCAATCGTCAGTGCAGATGCTTCTCCAAACAGAATGCTGTTATCTCCGAGCATTAATTCTTCATAGGATAAAACCTCAACTGCATTTATATTTGTATTGGCATTTTTTAAAATTCCTTCTTCAAATACACACAGTTCTATTGGTAAAGCCTTCATAACAACCGTAGAACTATAGATACCACAATCCAGTGCATTCAGATTTTCCGGGTACTCTGCCTCTTTTGGCACCAGAATAATAGTTTCACTGCCTTCTGCATCATAACTGCTGATTGCCTTATGGTCTTCCGGTATGATGTAACTTACATCCAACGGCCATTCTTCTGCCTGAATGACCGGAATCCCTGTTTCTGACTCCGGAAGTTGTACTGTATTTAGAAACGCAACACAATCCTCTTTTGAAAAATAATCTTTGTTCATTCCCACCAGAATGCGTTTATCATTTCCTGGCCAACATAAATATGCACAATAGAAATGGCGTTTTCCAAACTCTTCGGATACCAGATAGCCCCCCTTTTTTACCAGTTCCTCTCTCTCTTCATCTGTAAAAAGCTGATAGGTTCCATCCGCCAGATACACCTCTGTATCCCCTATCGTAATCTGCTCTCCTTCTGCATTTTCCAATCTGTAGCTGCCGGACCACGCATATTCATACTTTCCGCTCTCCAGATTATATTGTAGTGTAGACGCATCTGCTTCCATAATAAATCCCGGATTATCCCATACATTTACTTCATTGAAATGCACATCGGAATCTTCCATGCCATTTTCCATAAAAACGGTGTTAATTCCATTTTTATTTTCTGAAAAAGAAATCCCTATATATCCCTCCGGCACAGTATAGGTTAGTCCCTCCGGCAGTTGACTGTCTGCTTTCATTTCATCCTGACTTGAATTTTGTTCTTCTGCTACAGTCTCCTCTTTCTCTATGTCTTTCGCATCGTTTACCTGTGGTTCGCTGATATTTTGTATTTTACTCTCAACTTGCTGACTGTCTGATACGTTATCCCTGTTTGTGGCACATCCTGATGTCAGTAATAAAAGACTTACAGCTGCTATTGTTTTGTAAATTGTTTGTTTTTTCATCTTATGCACTGTACCCCTTAACAGCTTCATAAATATTTTCCACAGTATCTACAAACTGACTTTTTCCAAAGGATTTTGCGATTTTTTCACTTTGTTTTCCTGCACTGATACGCCACTCAGCGTTCTCAAGAATTTTCTTTAGCATGCTGATAAATTCATCCTGTGAGGTATATTCATATCCATTGATTCCATCCTTGATTACATTGCGAAGACAATCATCCTGTCGACAGAGAAGCGGAAGACCGTTAGCTGCTGCTTCAATATAGGTAAGTCCCTGGGTTTCACTGGTAGAAGCACTGACAAACACATCCGCCAGCTGATAATATTCCTGTACTTCTGATGGTGCCACCATTCCGGTAAAAACTACATGACTGTCTATTCCCAAATCTATGGCCATTTTCTCAAGGTTCTCTTTGTCAGGACCATCCCCGACAATTAAAAATGTCAGATTCGGATTCTGCAAAAGTGCTGTTGCAAAAAATCCTAACAGTTCCTCTAAATTCTTTTCTGTACCAAGCCGCCCAAGATTTAACAAAACGTGATGATTTTCACAAATTCCAAGTGCCCTACGTTTTTCCCTGCGCTCCTGCTTGCTTAACCGATAGTTATGCTGCTCTAATGCGATACCGCTTGGGACGACACTAATCTGGTTTTTCAGCCCATATCCACGCAAAGTATCCTCTACTTTTCCGGTAGGTGCAATAATTGTTTTTACACGTTTCAAACGCTTTCTTGACATCTGGCGCACCATACGTCGTCCAAAACGTTTACTTGGTATCACATAGCCTACATACTGTTCGTATAAGGTATGGTAAGTATGTACAATCGGTGCCCCGGTAAGCTTTGCTATACGCTTTGCATATTGAAACGTAAAAAACTCGCACTGACTATGAATCACATCCGGTCTCCATTCAATCAGTTCTTCTATCAAATCATTGCGATAAGATATTGGCATGCGCACATCCGGATAAATAAATCCAATCGGTATGGATTTTATGTAATAAACTGCTCCCTCCTTATGACTGTCGAGCCCATCCGACAGTGTAAGGATACGGACATCATGTCCCTTGTTTGTCAACTCTCCCCATAGATTGCGAACGGAAGTTACAACACCATTGGTGGAGGTTGTAAACAAATCTGTCGTAATTAAAATTTTCATAACTAGTTCACCCTATTTCTTGATAATCGCTTTGTCAACCATATGATAAATAAAGCTGATTCCAAAGCAAAGCAGACCGCTGATAAAAAAGCTTACCGCCTGCATTATCACACTTTCATAACTGATATCTATAATCATTAATTTCAACATACAAATCAAAGCCAGTACAAGCCCATAAATACGCACTGCTTTGAAATTGCGCTGCATCTTTCTCTCCGCCACAAACCCAAATACAATACATAAAAGTACAGTAATAAGTCCGGCTATACTAAGTAAATAACCCGGTGAATCAAAGGATACAAGTACGTTAAGTACATACACCAACAGTTTGATTCCAACGTAAACACTTGTCCATCCACTGCTGTACTTTTTCACCAGATTCCATGAATTTATAAAAAACAGAACCAGTCCTAAGAGAATTGCCCACACATGAAGAATCTCACCATTATCTGCATGAACACCTGTAAGGATTACAAACATCAATAAAATATTAATAACTCCCGTAGTTATCAAAATGCCCTTCTCTTCTTTTTCACCGGTAACATCCTTATACAATAACGGTACCTTCATCACTGCAATATTTACAAAGGAAAGTATCGTCCACAAAATCATTCCGCTATAATCCTCGGAGATAAATTCAATTTCCTCCAATATGCGGTTGCAATCTATTAGCAAAACAAACTGAAATGCAATATATGTTACCACTTTTATCCATGCTCTATACTGTTCCTTAAACAGATACATTAAAATAACAATTCCTGATGCAAGTATTGCTCCGTAAAACAGATGTAATCCTCCGTTTATTGGGGCAAATATAAATAATAGCGCATATATCAATCCGGCTACTTTGTATACTGTATTTTTATGTAAAAATCCATATAGCAGAAATGCTGCTACAAAAGGTACTGTAGAAATATATTCCTGCCAAAATTCAACATTAACAAGTTGTAGATAAATGCTTATAAATAAGACAATCTGAAAACACACATTCCCCGCTTCATAAGGTCTGTATTTTCTTTTTTCTATCCATATCTCTAACAATATCAATGTAATTACTGCCACCGCCAGCAGCAATAACTGCATATTTGCAAAAAAACCGCCAATTGCCCAACAGAATGTTAAAAATAATAATGAGCTCATTATTCCAAAAACAATATTTTCTTTTGATTCCATCTGAAATATTGTCATATAAATCATAATCAATACATACGCTGTTGTTCCAAGAAGCAGGCTGGCAGTCACACCTTCTATGGTTCCTTCCATGTATCCTGCATTTGTTCCTGATAACAATGTCAGAAAACCTACTGTCACAAAAATATGATTCACCAGATTCTTGCAATACTTTTTCTGATAATGGGATAAATAAAAGATTGTCTCTGTTATCAAAAAAAATACTAACAGCATTAGCAAACATTCCCTGTCCTTATTAACTAAACAAAAAAGCAGTCCAAAGAGTAGTGATACCAATGTTCCGGCCTGTCCAATTATCAGGAATACATTTGACCGCCAACGTGATAGTACACAGACAAATACTGCCCATACAAAAATACCGATAAATAGTCCGGTAATGCTGAGTTTGTCAAAAAACAGATTGCTGCACAATAGTGAAATATATAGTGCCCCTACCCCGCATCCCGTCAGGGATAAAAACCACTTATTCTCTTTTTTCCAACAAAGCAGACCGCCACCTACCGCGGTAAATGCAATACTGATTAAGAACATTAATACCATTTTCATGGTATCACTCAGATTGGCAATTACTAATGTTGCAATGCTGATAATACTAATAAATATCAGAATAGATGCACAAACTGCCATTACTGTTTTTCCGATAGTTTTTTCCACATCCTTTTTGAGTGGCTGATATTGCGGATATGGTGGAACCTGTACCGGCATCTGTGACTGTACTGGCGGTGTCTGATGCATAGTCATCTTCTGTACCGGTGGCTGAACAAATGCCTGTTGTGCTGGTACGTTCTGCACTGGCGGCATCCCCTGCATTGGCACTGTATGCGCTGCTTTTACGCTTTCCGGCTGATTTGTATATCTTTCTCTCAAATATGCCATCTGTTGATTCAGATACCCAATCTCCTGCTGCATTCTGTCTAACTTTAATTTTGTGATAGACTCCATCTGTCCCGCTTCACAGGATTCCATCAGATTGTTTAACTTTATCTGGTCTTGCAGTATCTGATTTTCCAGTTCAATAATTCTTTTCATTTGTATATATTTTCTGCCTCCCCCCGTAGCAATTATCTTTTAATCTTCTTATTACCCTTTTTACCTTTCCCATTATATCTAATTTGTTACGAAAAAAAAATTAGTATTTTCTTAAATCTTTACAAAATTAATACTGTGCAGAATTAATATGCTCAATTAATTTTTACATATGAAATCCCATAACCCAAAAACGCCCTGCAAACTCACCGTTTGCAGAGCATTTCTATTTCATCATTTTCCCTTAAATTTTCCCTATTCGATTCGAATTACATTCCTGCAATTCATAATATTTCAGCTGCCAGTTTCACTACCAGCAAATTGACAGTTCCTTTTAACTGCCAAAATCAACTGCTAATTGATTAGCATACTCCCTGAGCAATCATTGCTGTTGCAACTTTTTCGAAACCAGCAATATTAGCACCTGCAACGTAGTTGCCTTCCATACCGTAACGTTTTGCAGCATCATCAATGCTGTGGAAGATGTTAACCATAATCTGCTGTAATTTTGCGTCTACTTCTTCGAATGTCCAGCTTAATCTTTCAGAGTTCTGTGTCATTTCAAGAGCGGATGTAGCTACACCACCTGCGTTTGCAGCTTTACCACCGATGAACCATACACCATTTTCCTGTAAGTATTTTGTTGCATCGATTGTAGTAGGCATATTTGCACCTTCACAAACAGCCTTTACACCGTTAGCAACTAATGCTTTTGCATCGTCGATTAATAATTCGTTCTGTGTTGCACATGGTAATGCGATATCACATTTAACAGTCCATACACCTTTTCCTTCATGGTATTCAGCGCTTGGTCTTGCTGCTGCGTACTCTGTTAAACGGGCACGTTTTACTTCTTTTACTTCCTGTAATAATGCAACGTCGATTCCTTCAGAATCATAAATCCAGCCTGTTGAATCAGAGCATGTTACAACCTTAGCACCTAACTGCTGTGCTTTCTGGATAGCATAGATAGCTACGTTACCTGCACCGGATACTGCACACACTTTACCTTCCATAGATTCCCCATGGTTTTTCATTAATTCCTGTGTGATGTATAATAAACCGTATCCTGTAGCTTCTTTACGAGCTAAAGAACCACCATATGTTAAACCTTTACCAGTTAATACACCTTCGTAAAGTCCTGTAATTCTCTTGTACTGTCCGTACATATAACCGATTTCTCTTGCACCTGTTCCGATATCACCAGCCGGAACGTCTACATCTGCACCGATATATTTGTAAAGCTCTGTGATAAAGCTCTGGCAGAATGCCATAACTTCTCTGTCTGATTTTCCCTTAGGATCGAAGTCAGAACCACCTTTACCACCACCGATTGGAAGACCTGTTAATGAGTTTTTGAAAATCTGCTCAAAACCTAAGAATTTGATAATACCGATATTTACAGATGGATGTAAACGGATACCTCCCTTGTATGGTCCAATAGAATTATTGTACTGTACACGGTAACCTACGTTTACCTGAACCTGACCCTTATCATCTACCCAAGGTACACGGAATTTGAACTGTCTGTCCGGCTCAACTAATCTTTCTAATAATGCTTCTCTTCTGTAAAGCTCTTCATTTGCATCAATTACAGGTCTTAATGAATCTAAAACCTCTTCTGCTGCCTGTAAAAATTCCGGCTCAGATGCATTTTTCTCTTTCAGTTTTGCGAGTACTTCATCAACGTATCCCATCTTCATTCTCCTTTATAATTAAAATTTTGTTTTTGCTGTGTTCGTTTTATTCTTTGGCACCGCCAAAAATTTATCCTTATTTTAGTATAAAAAAAATCAATATGCAACATTTTTTTCTTTAACTAGCTAAATTATAAAAGTTTTCATGATTTTATATAAAAAATGCAGATTTTCCACGTTTTCATTGGAAAATCTGCCATAATTAACAGCTATTATTTCTATAACCTCAACTAATTAGTTAAAATACATCAACCAACATTAAAATATATCAAATTAAAAAACATCAATTTTATTTCCATTATGTAAACCAAGCATTAAATCAAACGATAAATTAATATTGCCAGCAATACTCCAATAATACTGGCAATTGTTATTTTAATTGTAAGTCCAAAGGTAATTACTAAAATCCCTAAATCTAAAACAATTGGATTGGCAAAACCAAAGCTCTGTCCGTAATTCAGCCAGTTTAAAAATGGCACCCCGGATGCAAGATTTCCAATAAATCCACCTAATACAATTCCCGTCAGCACCAGTAAAAAAAGGGTCCAGCTATTTTTTCCTGCAATTCCTTTACTCATTTGTACCTCCATATCAAAGCAGACTTCTATCCTGCTTCTTCCTTAGGTGTTCATTCTAGCACAAAAAAAGGTGGCGGGCAATGCCGCCACCACAACTTTTGACACACTTTCTTTGAGGTAAAATTAGTTCTTTACAATCATCTTTCCGCCACGTTTTGATACTACGTCGAAAATAACTGCTGCAAGAAGAACAAGACCCTTTACTACCTTTTGCATATTCTGGTCTACACCCATAAGAGACATTCCAAGGTTAATAACACCCATAAGAACAGCTCCTACGATAACCCCCGGTACTGTTCCGATTCCACCATAAGCGGATGCTCCACCGATAAAGCAGGAACCAATTGCATCCATTTCATAGTTCTGACCATAGGTTGGCTGGGCAGATGTCATACGTGCAATGGTAACCATTCCGGCTAACGCTGCGAGGAATCCCATATTCAAATATGCAAGGAAATACACTTTATTGGTATTGATACCGGAAAGCTTTGTTGCTTTTTCATTACCACCAACTGCATAAAAATAACGTCCCACTGTTGTATTGGAGGTAATATAGCCATATACCATAATTACAATCAGTACCCAGATTAATACACTTGGAATACCCTTGTGACGTGCTAACTGATAGGTAAAGGCTAAAATAACTACAGAAATTCCCACTACTTTCGCGATGGTAACCCCCATTTTCTCAACATTGTAGCCTTTTTTCGTGCGGCTTATTCTTCCTTTAAGCTGCATTGCTGCAAAAATAACAACTGCCACCACACCGGCCATCATACAGGTCATATTTAATGTTCCATTTCCAAAGAAATCCGGAATATAGCAGTTTGCTCCACCACCAAACAGATTCACAAACGTTGTACAATCTTTAATGGAGATTGTCATACCGTCTAAGACAACGTTACTTAAACCTCTAAATACCAGCATTCCCGCCAGTGTTACGATAAACGGTGGAATTCTTACATAGGCAATCCAGAATCCCTGAAATGCACCAATTAAAATACCAACCACAAACATTGCTAAAATAGCAATCCACATATTTACTTTCATATTTACCATAAGGACTGCTCCAATTGCACCAACAAAGCAAACTACCGAACCTACGGAAAGGTCAATATTACCACCTGTTAAAATACAAAGCAGCATACCGGATGCAAGAATAAACACATATGCGTTCTGGGAAATTAAACTACTCACATTCATCGGAAGCAGTATAGCGCCCCCTGTCTGTATTGCAAAAAATGCAGTCACCACAATCAGTACAATAATCATGGTATATTTCTTTATTAGCTCTAAGGACTTTGTTTTACTCATGCCTTTTCTCCTTTACTATCGGATTTTAAAATATGAGACATAATCAGCTCCTGATTGGCTTCTTTGCCATCCAGTTCCCCTACAATTCTGCCTTCATTCATAATATAAATTCTGTCGCACATACCAAGAATTTCCGGTAACTCTGAAGAAATCATAATTACGGATTTCCCTTCTGCCACCAGCTGATTGATGATACAGTAAATTTCATATTTTGCTCCAACATCAATTCCTCTTGTCGGCTCATCTAAAATCAGAATATCCGGATTCGCAAACATCCATTTTGCCAGAAGAACCTTCTGCTGGTTTCCACCGCTTAAGTTGCCAACATTCTGTTCTACTGTTGGACACTTTGTTTTCAGCTTTTCCTTATAATCCACTGCCACATCATATTCTTTATCCTTATCAATCACACCATGACTACTGATTTCTTTCAGATTGGCAAGGGTTGTATTGATTCGGATTGGATTACTTAGAATCAGTCCGTTTCCTTTTCTGTCTTCTGTTACATAAGCAAGCCCATGCTCAATTGCTTCCTGTACAGAATTTAAGTGAACTGTTTTTCCATTCAGAATTAATTGTCCGCTAATGTGTTCTCCATAGCTTCTGCCAAAGAGACTCATGGCCAGTTCTGTTCGTCCAGCCCCCATCAGCCCTGAAATACCAACTACTTCACCTTTTTTCACATTAATATCTACCGAATCCACAACTTTTCTCTCTGTATCTAATGGATGGTAAACATTCCAGTTCTTTACCTCCATCATGACTTCTCCAATATGTGGCTCTCTCTTTGGGAAACGGTCGGAGAGTTCTCTTCCTACCATGCCCTTAATAATTCGTGCCTCTGATAAATCATCCACACCCTTTGTCAGGGTTTCGATCGTTGAACCATCACGAATTACTGTAATCTTATCTGCTACATAAGATATTTCATTCAATTTATGGGATATGATAATCGACGTCATACCCTCTTTTTTAAACTTTAAGAGAAGCTCTAATAAAGCCTTTGAATCGGATTCATTTAAGGAAGCTGTTGGTTCATCTAAAATCAGAAGCTTTGCATTTTTCGCAAGAGCCTTTGCTATTTCTACTAACTGCTGCTTTCCTACACCTATATCTTTAATTAATGTCTGCGGCGACTCCTTTAACCCAACGGTTTCTAACAATTCTGCCGTCCGCCCATTCGTTTCATTCCAATTAATTTTATATTTATGTCCCCGCTCATTTCCAAGAAACATATTCTCAGCAATTGTCATATAAGGAATCAAAGCTAATTCCTGATGAATAATAACAATTCCCTGACCTTCACTGTCTTTTATTGTATTAAACTTACAAATATTTCCATTATATATAATATCCCCTTCATAGGAGCCATATGGATAAATACCACTCAAAACATTCATAAGTGTTGATTTTCCTGCACCATTCTCACCTACAAGGGCGTGAATTTCTCCCTCTTCTACCTGCAAATTCACATCATCAAGTGCTTTGACGCCGGGAAATGTTT
Organism: uncultured Roseburia sp.; assembly: GCA_964390485.1. GTDB lineage: Bacteria > Bacillota > Clostridia > Lachnospirales > Lachnospiraceae > Roseburia. The sequence goes on from CAYMIS010000027.1 coordinate 13,737, forward strand.
TTGTAATATTTTTCATTTCCAATAATATCTTTGCCACTTATATCCCTCCAAGTCTGTTATTTTCACAACATAACTCTTATATTTAAAACTCCTGTTCCTATAAATATACAACAGGCGGGCTGTCATCCCGCCTGTATATACTTATCTTTTTATCCTTCGCATATCCCTTACTGAAGGTCTGCTTCTGTATAATATCCGGAATCGATTAATAATTCTTTATAGTTTGTTGCATCTGCAAATACCGGCTCACAAAGGTAAGAAGGAATTACACCTGTACCATTGTCATATGTTTCTGTATCATTCACCGGTGCTTCGCCACCCTGCATGATTGCGTCAACCATTTCAACAACCTTAGATGCTAATGTACGTGTATCCTTGAAGATAGACATAGACTGTTTTCCAGCAATCATGTTTTTAACGTTTGGTTTGTCACAATCCTGACCAGTAATAATTGGCCATTCGCCTGTGTAGTTAGCCTCTAAAGAGTTTGTTACACCAAGAGCTGTAGAATCGTTTGAGCATAATACCGCATCAAGCTGTGTTCCATCTGCGTAATTAGCAGAAATGATAGCATCCATTCGAGACTGCGCTGTTTCTGTTGCCCAGTTTGCTGTTGCAACTGTTTCAAAATCTGTCTGACCGGATTTTACAACAAGTTTTCCTTCATCAATGTATGGCTGAAGAACGTCCATTGCTCCACCAAAGAAGTATCTTGCATTGTTATCGCCAGGGTCACCGGTTACTAATTCAATATTAAATGGGCCTGCTGCGTTATCTAAATCTAACTCTGCTTTAATATACTCGCCCTGTTTTGTTCCTACCATGTAGTTATCAAAGGTTGCATAGTATGATACTGCGTCAGAGTTCATAATCAGACGGTCATAGGCAATAACCGGAATGTCTTTTTCTTTTGCCTGCTCTAATACAGTTCCAAGAGAATCTCCATCAATCGAAGCGATAACTAATAACTCACATCCGGAGTTAATCATGTTCTCAATCTGGGAAACCTGTGTAGCAATATCATTCGATGCATACTGTAAATCAACTTCATATCCTGCTTCTTTTAATTCGGCTTCCATATTAGAACCATCCTGATTCCATCTCTGTAAGTCTTTTGTCGGCATTGCTACACCAATTTTACCTGCTCCTGCTGCATCGCTGCCTGCATCTGCTTCTTTTTCTGCTTCTGTTCCAACTTCTACTTCGGCTCCTGCTTCTGCTGCATTTCCCCCTTTGTCAGCAGCCTCACCGGAACCACATCCTGCGAACATTGCTGCAACCATGGATGTTGCAAGAATTGCGCTCAGTAACTTTTTCTTCATAAATTGTACCTCCCAATACTGATTTATTTTATTTACAAAAAGAGCATATCATAGAATATATAGGAATAATTTTTGACCTTCTTCAAATTTTCTTTTGCTTTTTATATAAAAAAAGAATTGTGCTAGCATTTTTTTGCTTATAGCACAATTCTTTTGCCAAAAATTTCCTAGTACTATTTATTCAGGCATTTTATCCGGTGCATTCAGATAAACATCCTCTTTCAGATGAAATCCACTATCAATAATGATTTCATTGATATTTTCCTCTGTCACACTGATTGGAGCAATTCCTACATAAGGAACCTCATATTTTCCATTTGGCCAAAGTGTCACATCTTCTCCTTGAATATCCTCTCCCTTCGCCAGTTTTACAGCATACTCCGCCGCTCTCTGGGCCAGCTTATCTACCGGCTTATAGACCGTCATAAGCTGTGTTCCCTCAACAATTCTCTGACACGCCTCAAGCTCCGCATCCTGTCCTACTACCAGAATTTTTCCTGCCATACGGTTTTCTGCCAATGCATGTACTGTCTTGCTTGCCAAATCATCATTTCCACACATAATGGCATCTGCCTGCTCTACAATGTCAATATTTTCATACACATAATTAGCTGCCAGTTCTGCCTTCCAGCCCTTTGCATGAAAAGAATCCAGTACTGTTACATCATTTTTCAGCATTACCTTATTGAATCCATATTCTATCAGACTCACATTATTGTCAGCCGTTGAGCCCCCCAGCATCAGCACAGAGCCGCCCTCTAGGCCTTCCTCTATTAATGCTTCTGCCATCAGCGTTCCAACCATTTCATTATCGAAGGATATGTAAAGATCCACCTCTGCGTCCTCAATCAGTCTGTCATAGGCAATAATCTTAATTCCTGCTTCCTTCGCCTTTGCCACATGTCCCGCCAGAGCCTCTGAGTCAATACAGATAATAGCGATTACATCCATTCCTTTTTCAATAAAATAATCAATCTGTTCCTTCTGTTTTTCCACATCCCCATTGGCATTCTGAACATTTACTTCTGCTCCCAGTTCTTTTGCCATAGATACAAATACATCCCTGTCTCTCTGCCAGCGCTCTATCACAAAAGAATCAAAGCTCATTCCTATCTGGATTTTTTCCTGCTGCTGGGACTGATTGGTATTTTCCATTACATTCACGCTGTCACAGGCTGTTACAAGCACCAGCATCATTGTCATCACAAGCAGCACTATTCCCCTCTGCCATTTTTTCATAACATTAACCTCTCCTTATATTCTGTTGGTGTAATTCCTACATTTTTCTTAAAGGCCCTGCTAAAATAATTTGGATCAGAATATCCCACACTCGCACAGATTTCCTTCATGCTGTGATTTGAGGAAGTCAAAAGCTCCTTCGCCCGTTCAATGCGAATTTCCGTTAGATATTCAATAAAATTCTTCCCTGTACTGTCTTTAAAAATTTTACTGAAGTAATAAGGGCTGATATCCACCTCTCTGGAAACTTCGTCTAATGATATATCCTTGTTAAAATGCTTCTGAATATACTCTTTCGCCTGTTCAATAACGTTATTCGCTTTTTCCACCCGCTTTCCTGCTACACTCTGACAGGCTGACAGTACCTTCTCAACCAGCCATTTTTTTAATCCATAGCCCTCTTCTATTGCCATAATCTCTGACAGATAATCAGCTCTGGCAATCTTCGGATAGGTCATTCCTCCTTTTTCAATGGCAATATGTTCTGCCCATAACACGCATTCTAAAACTTTCAAACGAATTTCCATAATTTGTCCGGCAGAGCTTTGTTCCATCCATTCATAAAAGGTTCTTGCTGTGGAAATCGCATCATTGACCCTGCCATTTTCAATCTCTGTAAACAATCTTTTTTCTAAATGAGCCGGGTAATCCTCACCACAGCCTTGCTGCTTTGGCAAATCATCCACATGGGCTACACTTCCATTCGTTACAAGCAAGGCATTTAATGCTTCTCCATAGGACTCTCCTACACCATCAAATTCCTTAACGCTTCCAATTCCCAGACGAAACCAGCTGTCTATCCGTTTATTAAGTGCCCGCACCAGTTCCCTTGCTTTCTCTATCAGTTCAATTCTCTCGTTATAATCCATTGTCATTCCCTGATAAGGAACTAACACCACCAGCTTATTTCCCATGACACTTCCAATAATACAGTCGAAATATTCCTTAAATACCTCCCGGATGGTTCTATAATATTTCTGCATCTTTACACCGCTGCCAACCGCATTCGTCATATGGCCGTCTTCCTGTTCATCTCCACAGACTAATGCCATCATATAGGCCTGATTTGCCTCCACGCCTAAAATAGCCTTATATTTCTCAATATCTTCTTCGAAATGCTCCTGTAACAAAATGCTGTAAATTAATCCATTTTCAATAACCGGAACTACCGTTTCTAATTTTTCCTTTATTTCCAGTTCATTGCTTCTTTTTTTCTTTTCCTTATCAATCTGTTCAAAGGCCTGACGAAGCACACTGACAATTCGCTTCCGCTCCATCGGTTTTGTAATGTAGTCCATTACCCCAAGCTGGATTGCTTCCTTGGCATAATTAAACCGGTCATAGGCAGATACCACAATAAATATGACGTTATTATTTGTCTGCCGAATCTCTTTCATTGCATCAATTCCATTGATTCCCGGCATCTGGATGTCCATAATCGCAATGTCCGGCCGGAAGCTTTCTGCCAGTTCAATAACGCTTCTTCCTGTCTTTGCAAATTGAATTTCACAGGTATCCCCAAATTCTTTTTCGATTATAAACTTAAGGGACTCAATTACGATTCCCTCATCATCTGCTAACATTATTTTATACATCTTCCTCCTCCTTTATCTTCAGATAAAGAATTACCTCCGTTCCCTGATTTTCTCCTGCACTGTGAATTGTCATTACCTTCTCCCGCTCTGAAAAAAGACGGATTCTGGCAATTACATTATCCATACCGATTCCATTGGCTCCGGCTGCCCCCTTGGACTCTCTATAGGCCCCGGATAATATCTTTTGAGCAGTTTCTTCACTCATACCAATTCCATTGTCCCGCACACTGATACACATAGTATCCTCCGACTGATAAACAGATAAAATTATTTTCCCCCTGCCCTCCATCTCACGGATTCCATGATTTACACAGTTTTCCACTATCGGTTGCAGCACCATACTCGGCATTCTTACATCTAATAAATTCGTATCTACATTTTTTTCGTAATGAATATCCCCCGAAAATCTTACGTTCAATATGTATATATAATTATCTACCAGTTCAATTTCTTCCCGAAGCCGCACTGTTTCATTACTTTTCTTTACGTTATACCGGAAAAAATCTGCCATTTTCTGCACATATTCATAGGTTCTGTCAGCTTCTTCCATCATAGCCAGCTGGGCTCCGGCATTTAAGGTATTGAAAAGAAAATGCGGATTAATCTGAGCCTGCAGATATTTTAACTGGGCATCCTTAAGATGGGTTTCCATCATTAGTTCCTTTTCCATGCTCTGGCGTAATTTCTGAATATATTGGCGGATACTGATTACCATCTGATTAAAGGCTCCTGTTACTGCACCAATCTCATCCTTAGCACTTACTTCCAGCAGTTCAATATTAAAGTTTCCATTTGCCACTTCATCTGCCGATGCTGCCAGCACCTTTAACGGCTTAATAATCGTTCCCGTCAGCTTTACAATGGCTGCAATATTTCCTAAAATTGCAGCTGCTAATATTACTATACTAAATGTTTCAAATCGTCTGAAGTCCTCTGATAGTTTCCTGTAATTCTCAGAATTACTCTTAAACTTTTCCGCGTTCAGACTCTGAATATAGGTATCCAGATAATCATAAGTCTGAACTGCCTCTTCATACCGCAAACGATATTTTTCTACATTGCGTCCACGTTTTGCCACAATTGCCTGACCCACAATATCAAGATATTCTCCTGATAAATGCTTAATGTTACGTTCCATTCTGCTAAAGGTTGTTTCCGAAACCGTATCATTTAATTCTTCTACCATCTGGGCATATGTCTGTTCACTCAGATAAAACTCCTCTAAAGAATCACTAGTCTTTGCATTCAGATAATCGGTCATGTTATCCTGCACCTCTTCTAGTGCTGCAGAAAGTTCATTCAACCGGAGATTATCCTGATATACCATATCCATATCCCTGGACATTCCGTTAATTCCCCATAACAGAATGATATTTACAATAAACACCACCAGGTTTGCCAGAATATATACACTGCTTATTTTTCCCTGCAATGGCAGATTGCGAAATTTATTTTTCATCGCTGTCACCGCCTTCCAGATATTCCGCTACATTACTTTTATTAATCAGCGTAATGTCTGTTGTAAAATACTGGCTTGTTGTTCCTATCTCATACACCTCTGCCAGAGCCTCTACACAAAAGCTGCCCATCTGCAGAGTATCAATTGAAATAGTGGCATCCACAACATCTCTATCAATCGCATTAATAATTGTATCCGAATCATAGTAACCAAGAATACTAATCTGACCTACCTTGTTATAGTCAACAACTGCCTGATACACACAGGTAGTATTTAATTCATTCAGACAGATAATAATATCCGGCAATTGCTCTTCCATAAAAATGTCCCGTATGGATTCTTCTACAGAAAAGGAGTTTGTCTCATCCACAGATACTAAGGACAATTCCACCTCCTGGTCTCCTGCTCTTTCCTCATTAATGGTATCCCCAATTCCTGCACATAGGATATTCTGACCGGAGTCCATCGCATAGGTACTTACTAAAACAGCCACCTGAACCTTATTTTTCTCCTTTTTTTCTGCAATCTCTAATACTTGTTTTCCATATTCTCTTCCCAGATTATAACTGCCAACACCTACATAACTGCAGCGGGCACTCTGCGTATTATCTCCATAAACCGTTACTACAGGAATCTCTTTTTGCACAGCTTCATTTATTAATTCTGTCATTGCTTCGCTTTCATCTGCTTCCACAATAATGCCATCTACTCCGCTGGCAATTGCAATCCGCATCAAATCTTCTCTGGTATAGTCCTTTGAAAGATTCTCCCCTAAAAGTTCCACATACACATCTTCCTCTAAGCCCTGCTGATAAGCGCCCTGATAAACAGACTTCCAGAAGGTGGACTTTCTATTCTCCGTTATCATGACATAATATTGATTATAAGTTTTAACATCCATGCTTTTTCCCCTGCCATTATCATAAAAGTGCAGAGCAAAAACTACAATTACAATTACTGACAATACACTAAGTGCCAGACTCCCCCTCAGCCATATCCGGCTGCTCGCTTTCTTTAATTGTTTCATCCCCCGATACCTTTCTTTGTTTTTCCACTCAATAGTATAACATAATAAAAGTATACTTTCCTATAAGACAAAACAGGATTTGGCACATTATGTACCAAATCCTGTTACTAATTCTCGTCTTCAATTCCGTTCACTTCACGGAAATAGTCTACCAGCTTCGCAAGTGCATATATCAGAATCGGTGTCTCCTGCTCTGTCAGCTGGCCTTTGATATTTGCAATCATATCACGATGAAACTCTTCATGATGCGCAAAGGCTGCCTTGCCCTTCTCTGTCAGATATACCCACACTACACGCTTATCCTGTGTACTGCGCTCTCTGATAACGTATCCTTTGTCCGTTAAGCCATCCATTGCCTTTGTCAAGGTTCCTGTTGTAACCTTCATCAGCTTGGCAACGGTTGTCATACTCTTCGGCTCCTGTTTTCCAATTGCTTCTATAATATGAAAATCATTATAGGTAATGTCTTTAAACTGCTTTGTTACAAGGCACTTTCCTTCGATTTCCATAATATCTTTGAACAATCTTACTAATAATTCATTCAATGTTTCATCTGTGGTCATTCAAATATACTCCTACCAGATTAACGCTGTTGCTCCCCATGTCAAACCTGCGCCGAATCCTGCTAAAATTATTTTTTCCCCTCTCTTTATCATACCTTCTTTATTTACCTTGTCAAGTAAAATTGGTACCGTTGCTGCTGAAATATTTCCTGTTTCAGCAATATTTGTCGGGAATTTCTCGATATTCTGTTTCAGACGCTTTGCAACTGCCTCAATGATACGATAATTTGCCTGATGTAAAATGAAATGATCAACTTCATCAATTGTCCAACCTGCTTTTTCAACCGCCTGCATAATGGCTTCCGGCACGGTTCTTACTGCAAATTTATATACTTCCTGCCCATTCATATAGGTATAAGACAGTTCTGCCGGACTTTTCTTATAAGGATGATTTACATAACGATTGTCACAGGTTAAAACATTTCCCATGCCTCCGTCAGAATACTGCACCATTCCTAAAATATCACTCTGGGCTTCTTCTGAAAAATCTGCTCCAATAACTGCCGCCCCTGCACCATCACCGAATAATACACAGGTACCTCTGTCGTTCCAGTCCATTAATTTCGATAAAACCTCTGCTCCAATTACCAGCGCATGCTTATACATTCCTGTCCGCAAATACATTGCCGCTGTATGCAGGGAAAAAATAAACCCTGCACATGCTGCACTAAGGTCAAATGCAACAGCATTCTTTGCACCAATGGCACTCTGAACTTCGCACGCAAGTCCCGGAAAGATTTTGTCCGGTGAAATTGTTGCTGCAATAATAATATCAATATCCTCTGCCTTAACATTTGCTTCTTTTAATGCCTGATTTGCTGCATCAACAGTAAGACTTGTTGTCGTCTCCTCCACTGCCAGATGTCTTGCTCTGATACCTGTTCTGCTTGCAATCCATTCATCTGAGGTATCCATGATTTTACTTAAATCATCATTTGTTACCCGAAGTGCAGGGAGTGCACTTCCGGTTCCCATTATTTTTATATTCATATTTCAAACTCCAATCCATCGCAGTCTGTTTCTTTGTCAGCTGCCCTTGTTCCTTCGCCCCATATCAGGCTTTCCAAGGGGCATGACTATTTATTATCTGAAAGATTAGAATGCACGGAAACGTTTATAACGTTCTTCCATAATCTCATCTTCTGTCATTTCTTCATATTTGCGAAGGAAATCTTTCATTTTTCCTTTCATATATCTGGAAATGGATTCGCAGGCTTTCTCATCTGCCATTCCATATTCCGGAATAATTTCTTCCACTACCCTGAGAGCATGTAAATCCTGTGCCGTAATTTTCATTACCTCACTGGCTTCTTTTGCCCGTTTTCCATCTTTCCAGAGAATAGAAGCAAAGCCCTCCGGTGATAACACACAATAAGTGGCATTTTCCAGCATCCATACTTCATTTCCCACGGAAAGTGCAAGAGCACCACCACTGCCCCCTTCTCCAATCATAATACAAAGAACCGGCACCTTCAGTCCTGACATTTCATAAAGATTTCTTGCAATCGCTTCTCCCTGTCCGCGCTCCTCTGCCTCCATGCCACAGAATGCTCCTGAAGTATTTACAAAGGTGATAATCGGACGATGGAATTTTTCCGCCTGTTTCATCAGACGAAGAGCTTTACGGTATCCTTCCGGGGATGGCATACCGTAGTTGTGACGCATACAATCCTTTAAATCTTTTCCTTTATGTACTCCGATTACCGTTACCGGCTGTCCATCTAAGCTGGCAACTCCCCCAACAATTGCCGGGTCATCCCGGAACTGTCTGTCACCATGGAATTCCATAAAGTTTTCAAAAATCTGCTCCATGTAATCTACAGACGCAAGGCGGTCTACTCTTCTGGCTGCCTTTACTTTATCCCATGCCGAGAAGGCTTTCGCTTTCGCTCCACGCTCCTTCATAATCTCTGTCGGCTCGTAGCAGTCATCCTCATGTAATGGGTCAAAATTCGCATAACCTGTTTTCACTTCATGCAGTTTTAGAATCTTATATAATGTCAGCTTTAGTTCCTTACGTTCCACAATCGCATCCACAAATCCATGTTCTAACTGGAATTCTGCACGCTGGAATCCCTCTGGAAGCTTCTGTCCAATGGTCTGTTCAATGACTCGTGGTCCTGCAAAACCAATCAATGCTCCCGGCTCTGCCAAAATAATATCTCCAAGCATTGCAAAGCTGGCGGTTACACCACCTGTGGTCGGATCCGTCAAAACCGGAACATATAATAACCCTGCATCGGAGTGCTTCTTAATCGCAGCTGAAGTCTTTGCCATCTGCATTAAGGAAATGATTCCTTCCTGCATTCTCGCACCACCGGAACAACAGAATAAAATAACCGGTAATTTCTGCTCTGTTGCTCTTTCAAAGGCAAGGGCAATTTTTTCACCTACAATATGCCCCATACTGCTCATTAAAAATCTTGCGTCACATATTCCTAACACTGCTTCAATTCCATAAATTTTACACTTTCCAACAGTAACAGCTTCATGCAATCCGGTCTTTGCTTTTGCCGCTTCCACTTTTTCCATATATTCCGGAAAATCCAGTGGATTCTCGGATTCAAGATATTCAAACCAAGGCTCAAAGGTCTTTGTATCTGTTACCATTTTAATGCGGTTTTTGGTACGCACGCGGAAATAGTTTCCACATTCATAACAAACGTACTTACTTTTTTCAACAACTGATTTATTTAATTCTCTGCCACAGCCTGGACAAGTTACTGTATCCGGCACTTCGGTGTGGTCCGGTGTCTGATTTGGAATTACCGGTGGCGGTGTCTGTGCCTCCGCCATCTGCTCTTCTGCTGGTGTATACTGTTTTATCGTAATTAACTTTTTCTTTTTTAATAATGCTGCCATCCTCTTACTCCATTCCCCGAGGCGCTTTTACATCCGCAAAAAATTTCTTAGTCCGATATAAAAGTCTACTCTGTTTCCCTTTACCTGCAATTACACTAAGTTACAAATTTAACCGATTGCAAAAGTCAGTTCTGCTGCACAAACAACCTTTCCATCCACCTTTGCAATGGCTTTTCCTACGCCAATTGGCCCTTTTTGTTTGATAATTTCTGTTTCTAAAATCAGCACATCTCCCGGTACAACCTTGTTTTTGAATTTTGCACTGTTAATGCTGGCAAAATATGCGGTTTTCCCACGATTCTCTTCTTTTCCAAGGATTGCCACTGCTCCGGTCTGAGCTAAAGCTTCCACAATCAGAACGCCCGGCATTACCGGTTCTGCCGGGAAATGTCCCGCAAAAAATGGTTCATTATAGCTGACACATTTTTTTGCAACGGCACGTACTCCCACTTCTAATTCTTCAATCGTATCAATCAGCAGAAATGGCTGACGATGTGGAATAATCTCCATAATTTCCTTTGTTGTTAAAACTGGCATTTTCTTTTCCTGCCTTTCTGAATCTGTTACACATATGAATTTCTATATGCTTTGACTTCCTTTTCTGCAGGTTTTCCTGCAAGCTTTGCATTTCAACTACTTAGCCGTTATACTTCTTTAACAGAAGGCTGGCATTATGTCCGCCAAAACCAAGAGAGTTACTTAATGCGTATGGTACTTCCATCGCAACTGCTTCTTTGCAGTAATCCAAATCGATTTCTTCATCCGGTGTACGGTAGCCCACGGTTGCATGTACATAATTTTCTTCAATTTCCTTTACACAGGTAACAAACTCAATTGCTCCGGCTGCTCCTAATAAATGTCCTATCATAGACTTTGTGGAGTTGATTTTTAAATTCTTTGCCTGTTCTCCAAAGGCAAGCTTAATGGCTCTTGTCTCAAATAAATCATTATGATGTGTAGAAGTTCCATGGGCATTGATATATGTCACGTCTTCCGGTGAAACACCTGCATCAGCCATTGCATTTGTCATGGCTCTTGCTGCTCCTGCTCCGTCCTCTGCCGGAGAAGTGATATGATATGCATCAGAGGAACAACCATAACCTGCTACCTCTGCGTAAATCTTTGCACCACGGGCTTTGGCATGTTCTAATTCTTCCAGTACAACAACTGCTGCACCTTCCCCCATTACAAAACCGCTTCTGTCCTTATCAAAAGGAATCGAACATCTTGTTACATCTGTTTCTGTAGATAATGCTGTTAATGCGGTAAAGCCGGCAACACCAATTGGAGAAATACTGCTTTCTGTTCCTCCTGCTACCATAATGTCAGCATCACCATACTGAATGGCACGGAATGCCTCACCAATAGTATTGGTTCCTGTTGCACAAGCTGTAACAACATTGATACTCTTTCCTTTTAAACCAAAACGGATGGATACATTTCCTGCTGCCATGTTAGAAATCATCATTGGTACCATTAATGGTCCAACTCTTCCCGGTCCTTTTTCTAAAATTCTAGTGTGCTCACGCTCTACTGCCTGTAAGCTTCCAATACCGGAACCAATCGCACAGCCTGCCATGTACGGGTCTTCCTTTGTCATGTCAATGCCGGAATCCTCTAACGCCTCTTTCGCAGCGGCAACTGCATACTGGCTGAAAAGTTCCATTCTCTTTGCTTCTTTAAAATCCATATATTCTTTTGCATCAAAATTTTTTACTTCTGCTGCTACCTTGCATTTATAATCAGTTGTGTCAAAACGTGTAATTTCTGCAAATCCAATTTTTTCTTCCTTTACAGATTTCCAGAACTCTTCTACACTGTTACCAATTGGAGTGATTGCTCCCATTCCTGTTACAACAACACGTCTGCTCATTTTTTTCCTCCATATCCCTCTTATCAGGAAAATTTCCCCTGATACTCTGCTGCCTTTTTGCATCTGTCCGATGCTATGTTACATATGCATACCGCCATCTACAGATAAAGTCTGTCCGGTAATATAAGAAGCTTCCTTAGATGCAAGGAAAGCAACTGTTTTTGCAATATCTGCTACTTCTCCCACCCGCTGTAATGGAATCTGGTTTTTCACCTGCTCCTTTGCAGCGTCCGTCATGGCATCTGTCATCTCTGTTGCGATAAATCCCGGTGCAACTGCATTACAGGTAATTCCTCTGGCTGCAAGTTCTCTTGCGGTTGCCTTTGTCAAGCCGATAACCCCGGCTTTGCTGGCGCTGTAATTTGCCTGCCCGGCATTTCCCATAACTCCGGAAACTGAAGAAATATTAATAATTCTTCCGCTTTTTTGTTTTAAAAAATAGCGTGACATATGGCGAATGGTATTAAAGGCACCCTTTAAGTTGGTGTCAATTACCATATCAAAATCTTCTTCTGTCATTTTCATAATCAATCCGTCCCTTGTAATTCCCGCATTATTTACAAGAATATCAATGTGACCGTAATTTTTGATTAATTCCTGAATCATTTCTCCGCAGGCGGTAAAATCAGAAACATTACACTGATATGCCGCTGCTCCCCCCGGATTTTTTACTGTTTTCTCTTCTTCATTGTTCCAGATTTCCTTCTGGCAGATTGTTTCGTTGATTTCCTTTACTACTGCTTCTGCCCTCTCCTTGGAACCGTTATAATTTACAATAACAAATGCCCCCTGCTTTGCCAGTTCCTTTGCAATCTCGCTTCCAATTCCACGGCTTGCCCCTGTTACCAGCGCTACTTTATTTATTAACATCCCAATAACCTCGCCTTTCCACTTATAAGAACGCCGCAGTGAATTTCACTACGACGCCTTGTTCCCTATCATACTTATGCGATTGGATGACTCTCAACAAATGCAAGAAAATCTTCCATTTTATCAATATTTGATACCTTTACATCGCGATTAATTTTTTTCATAAATCCACTTAATGTTTTGCCTGGCCCGATTTCTACGAATTCTTCCACACCATCTGCAATCATGCGCTCGACTGTCTGCTGCCAGCGTACAGAGGATGCAACCTGTTTTGTTAATAATGGTTTTACCTCCTCTTTCTGGTTTACATAATCAGCTGTCACATTTGCAATATATGGAATTGTAAAATTCTGAATTACTACATTTTCTAATTCTTTTCCAAGCTGCTCCCCTGCACCTTCTAACATCCTGGAGTGGAATGGCCCGCTTACCTTTAATGGAAGCACACGTTTTGCGCCAACCTCTTTACATTTTTCTCCGGCTGCTTCTACTGCTTTTTCTTCTCCGGTAATTACAATCTGTCCCGGACAGTTATAATTTGCGATGGAGACAATGCCCTCTGTCGCTTCGCAGGCAGCTTCGATTTTGTCTGCATCCAGACCAAGCACGGCTGCCATTGCTCCACCAACCGGCACCGCTTCCTGCATATAAATTCCTCTTTTACGAATTAATTTGAAGGCATCCTGCCATTCTAAAACACCTGCCGCAAGCAATGCACCATACTCACCAAGGCTTAACCCGGCTGTCACATCCGGTGCATAACCTCTTTCCTGCAGGGCTTTTAAAATTGCTGCCTCTGTGGCAAGCATACAAATCTGTGTATATTCTGTAATATTTATTTTTTCGTTTTCCTCGAAACAAAGAGCAGGAATGTCTAATCCGGTTGCTTCTGATGCCAGTTCATATACCTTGCGGCATTCTTCAAACTGGTCATAGAATTCTTTTCCCATTCCAACATACTGTGCACCTTGTCCCGGAAAAATAAATGCTATCTTACCCATAATCAAATCTCCTTATGCACGATTTGGAAGAAGCGCATCAGCTTCTGCCATGATCTCTTCGATGATGTCTTTGCAGGACTGGGTTTTCTTTACCATTCCGGCACATTGTCCAGCCATAAGGCTTCCTTTTACCACATCACCTTCCATAACTGCAAGACGAAGAGAACCTAACGTCAGATGTTCTAACTCTTCAAAGGTTGCTCCCTCTTTTTCCATTTTCAAATATTCTCTTGTCATCTGATTGCGGAGTACACGAATTGGATGACCGGTACTCATACCGGTTACCTCCGAATCAATGTCCTTCGCTTTGATAATACGCTCTTTATAATTAGCATGTGCTATGGATTCCTCTGCCGCTACAAATCTTGTTCCCATCTGCACACCCTCTGCTCCTAACATCATAGATGCTGCGATTCCTCTTCCGTCCGCGATTCCCCCCGCAGCAATTACCGGAATACTTACTGCATCTACTACCTGTGGAACCAGAGTCATAGTGGTCTGGGAACCAATATGTCCGCCGGCTTCCATTCCTTCTGCTACAACCGCATCTGCGCCGGCCCGTTCCATCATCTTTGCCATTGCCACACTTGCCACAACCGGAATTACCGTTACACCGGCATTCTTCCAAAGCTCCATGTATTTTGCTGGATTACCTGCTCCTGTTGTTACTACCGGAACACCTTCTTCTACTACAACTTTTGCTACTTCTTCTGCATTTGGATTCAATAACATTACATTGACACCAAATGGTTTATCTGTTAATTTTTTTGCTTCTCTAATCTGTTCTCTGACAATTTCCGGCGGTGCACTTGCTGCTCCAATCAGACCAAGTCCTCCTGCATTTGATACTGCTGCTGCCAGATGATATTCTGCTATCCACGCCATACCGCCCTGAATGACCGGATATTTTGTATGAAGTAATTCACTTACTCTTGTTTTCATTGCTGCTGCCTATCCCTTTCCAATACCTATCCATCGGAAACTCCCTCGTCGTTTTCCATAGGTACGAATGATGTGTGACTGTTTTTGCGTCTGTTCAGGAATGCCACAGGCATTCCTGTTACCGGAAGTCTCTTACCTTTTATCCCCGTTCTTCCATGACGCACACTTACACTTCCTTTATGTGGAATCAAATTAATGGAATTTGCTTACGCTGTAACACCTTTTCCCTGTAAATATGTAATCACATCATTTACAGTTACAATTGACTCTAAATCCTCAGATGGAATTTCTACACCGAATTCCTCTTCTAAAGCCATTACTAATTCAAATAAATCTAAAGAATCTGCTCCTAAATCCTCTTTGAAATTAGCTTCTGCCTTTACTGCTTCTTCGTCTACGCTTAACTGTTCTGCAATAATTGGTTTCATTCTTTCTAACATAATTTTTCTCCTTTACCCTAAATAGTTATTACCTGTTTTTGCACACCTCTGATGTCTCTTCTTTGCTTCCATTTTGTGCAAATTCTTTGTGAACCAGCCCATTGTTTGAACCTCAAATTATTTTCCTCTCAAATATTTTGATAATCAAATAATTAGCTTTTCAAAGTATATGTCTCATGGAATTATTTGTCAATAACCATTTTGTGAACATTTTGTAAACGCCCACTAATTCATTTATTTTATCTGGAAAATCTCTTGACTTTAGTTTCTTACATGTTTATATTAGAAATCGTTAGATTATGAAACGTTTCGAAAAGAAAATATAAAATAGATTGATAAATGCTAGGGGTGCAATTCAAAGCGCTGAGAGATGTTTTTCATCGACCCTTATTACTTGAACCGGATAATACCGGCGTAAGGAAGCATTGGACATAGAATATGTTCCTCCTGGCATACTTATAAAGTCAAGGAGGATTTTTTTATGGATATGATTCTTAATTATTTTACTACGACGGAGGGAGCATGGGGAGATGGTTCTGTACGTCTGACAACCATCGGTACACTTCTTGTTGTCTTATTAATTCTGACACTTCTTATTTTTGCTGCGCTGTTTCGTCAGAAAAAAGCAGAAAAAAAAGCTGCCCTTACAACAAAACAGCTTGTTTTTTCTGCCGCAGCGATTGCCCTTGCCATGGTCTGCTCTATGATAAAGTTTGCCAATCTGCCAATGGGTGGTTCCTGTACTTTGTGCAGTATGCTTTTTATTGTTCTCATCGGTTACTGGTATGGTCCCTCTGTGGGCATTATGACTGCCATTGCATATGGTCTTCTTCAGTTTGTGATGGAGCCTATTTTTTACACACTTCCCCAGATGCTGACCGATTATCCCCTTGCCTTTGGAGCCTTAGGTCTTGCCGGCTTTTTCTCCGGCAAAAAATATGGTCTCCAGCTTGGTTATCTGGTTGGAGTACTTGGACGTTATGTATTTGCAGTAATTTCCGGTGTCATTTTCTTTGGAGCATATGCACCGGAAGGCACACCGGCCCTTCTTTATTCCTTAGGCTACAATGCTTCTTATCTGCTTCCAGAGGCATTGGTAACCTTAGCACTGATTTCTATACCAGCTGTCTCTAAGGCAATCAGTCATGTTAAAAAAACTGCCATTAATGTGTAACAAAGGAGCTGTTGCAAAATTATTCACCAATCCTCCTGTCATAATTGGTATTATCAGAAATTTAGAGCATTCACATTTATTCTTTTGTAAAGAAAAGTTTGGCGAGTGTTGGATAAAACCTTAGAAATTCTTTGCCTTTTTCGCTGAATAACGTTTTGTGTCTGCTCAC
>CAYMIS010000028.1:0-30214 GCA_964390485.1 uncultured Roseburia sp.
AGAGCACTTGACTTTTAATCAAGTTGTCCGGGGTTCGAATCCCCGATGCCTCATTAGTAAAATGGCAACGTCACTCGAAAGAGTGGCGTTTTTTGTTTGTGTCAGATGTTCGTAGGGCAGGAAGTTAAGAAAGATAGGAAATTGCTTGACTTTATTTGAGAAGATATTAGTGTTTTCGCTCCTTTTATGAGTGGCAACGAGGTAAATGAAGTTATGCTGTCACTGTTGAATCAAAGATAATAAAATTTCTTGCAACATTTTGAAAAAAATTGGACACTAGTATTAGGAAAGGGAGGAAAATACCATGAATAAAATAAAAAAATATTTTTTTGCCACACTAGTAACATTATCTTTTTCCATAATATTAATGTCCTGTGGGGAGAATAATTCTGCGTTGGAAAATAATTCTGCCCCAGAGGAAAATCATACCGAAGAGGATAATTCTGCTATAGAAAATAATCCAATAGTAGACAATAATTCTGTAATAGAGGAGGATTGTTGCATAGAGTCGGTAAAAAAGCCGGTAATTTATCTGTACCCGGAGATGGAAACAGAGGTAACAGTAAAATTAGATTATGATGGTGAACTTACCTGCACCTATCCGCTTTATGAGGATGAATGGGTTGTAACAGCTTTACCGGATGGGACATTAGTAGATGAGAAAGGACAAAGCTATAACTATTTATATTGGGAAGGACTGTCAACAATAGAGTGTGATTTTTCGGAAGGCTTTTGTGTTCCGGGAGAGCAGACAGCAGAATTTTTAGAGAAGGCATTGGAGCAGGCTGGTTTATCGAGAAAAGAAGCCAATGAGTTTATTATATACTGGCTGCCAATGATGCAGGAGAATCCTTATAATGTTATCTCCTTCCAGACAGAACAATACACAGAACATGCAAAATTAGAAATTGCTCCCCAGCCGGATACATTGATACGAGTATTTATGGCTTGGTATGGAACGGAGAAACCAGTTACTATAACAGAGCAGCAGCTTGAAGCCGTGGAACGAAGGGGACTTACGATTGTGGAATGGGGCGGCTGTGAAGTGGATAATGAGCCTTATTAAAGAAGATACTGTTTAAAACTTACATATGATTATTTATATAGGAGCAGAGTGCAAATAAAAAAGCATTCTGTTCTTTTTTGTGCTACAATAGGATAAAATATGAGAAGTGTTTTATCTTGAAAATGAAAATAGAGGAAAAGGGGCGTTAAGAATGAAATACGATTTTACATCCATTATTGACAGAAAGGGAAAAGATGCGATTGCAGTTGATTTACCGCCAATGCCTGGGATGGCTCCATTGCCGCCAAAGGAAGGCTATGATCAGATTCCAATGTGGGTTGCAGATATGAACTTTCCGGCATGCCCAACCATTACTGAGGCAATTATAGACCGGGTGAAGCATCCGGCCTTTGGATATTTTGAAGCAAGAAAAGAGTATTTTGATTCCATCATTGAGTGGCAGACCAAAAGAAATCATTTTGAAGGATTGTCAGCAGAGATGATAGGCTATGAGAATGGGGTGCTTGGCGGAGTAGTTTCTGCAGTAAATGCCTTTACGGCACCGGGAGAGAGCATTTTAGTACATAGTCCTACTTATATTGGCTTTACCCATAGTGTAGAAGACAGTGGGCGCAAGCTGGTATTAAGTGAGTTAAAGCTGGATGAAAACAATATCTGGCGTATGGATTATGAAGATATGGAAGCAAAGATAAAGGAACATAAAATTCATTGTGTGATTTTCTGTTCGCCGCATAATCCAACTGGACGTGTCTGGGAACAGGACGAGATTGAAAAAGCATTAGAGATTTTTGAACGGAATCAGTGTGTGGTAATATCTGATGAAATCTGGTCAGACATTATAATAGGAAAAAACAGACATATTCCAACCCTGATGGCAACAGAAAAGGCAAAGGATTCTGTAATTGGTCTGTATGCTCCTTCTAAAACCTTTAATCTTGCAGGGCTGATAGGTTCTTATCATATTGTATATAATCAGTATCTGCGGGAAAGAATGGAATCTGTAGCCGCAAGAACCCATTACAATTCCATGAACGTTTTAAGCATGTATGCTTTAATTGGGGCCTATAAAAAAGAAGGATATGAATGGGTAGATGAACTGCGGGAAGTTATCCGGGAAAATGTAAATTATGCTTATGAATTTATTACAACGCATTTCGAAGGGGTAAAATTAAGCAAGCCACAGGGAACTTATATGCTTTTCCTTGATTGTGAAGAATGGTGCAGGACGCATAATAAAACCATAGACGATTTGCTGCATGCTGCCTGGGAGGTTGGTGTAGACTATCAGGATGGAAGACCATTTCATGGAACATATGCAATCCGTGTCAATCTTGCACTGCCATTTAGCAGGGTACAAGAAGCTATGGAACGTTTGCAGAAATATGTCTTTCTTCCATAATAAAGGGAAGATAGATTTGTATGCATGCAAAAAAAGATTGCATCTATAGATAAGCCCTATTATTATAGAAGAAATGCATTAAAGTAGAAAGAGGAACAAAAATGATAACAGTTGAAAAGTTATCCTATTCATTTCCAGAACAGGATTTATATAAAGAGATTTCTTTTACATTAGAGGATGGACAGCATTGTGCATTAATTGGAAGTAATGGGACAGGAAAAACAACTTTAATTGATATGATTATGGATACAGAAAAGTATCTTTATGATGGCAAAATTACGAAAGATGAAAATTTGCGAATTGGTTATGTCAGCCAGGTGGCAAAAAAGGAAAAAGAGCAGGACATTACGGTATTTGATTTTTTAAGTGAAGAGTTTGTGCGTAATCAGGAAGAAAATGCCAGACTTTGTGAAGAAATGGCAAATGCTGAGAATTTGGAAGAAGTATTTGAGCGATATCAGCAGGTGTTAGATGAGTTTCAGGCAATGGATGGAGACAATTATGAGACAAATATTTTAAAGCAGTTAAAGGTTGCCGGTTTGTCCAAGTTGGAAAAATTAGAAATTTCAAAGTTGAGTGGTGGCGAATATAAACTGGTGCAGGTAATTAAGCAGATGCTTATGCGACCGGGACTGTTAATCATGGATGAACCGGATGTTTTTTTAGATTTTCATAATCTGAATGGACTGCGGGATTTGATTAATTCCTATAAGGGTACGTTGCTTGTAATTACCCATAACCGTTATTTGTTAAATCACTGCTTTAACAAAATACTTCATTTAGAAAATGCGGATGTTCAGGAATTTGATGGTAACTACATTGATTATAATTTTTCATTACTATTGAAAAAGATTGAATTGCAGGAGCTTGCAGCAAAGGATTTAGAAGAAATTGAACGTAACCGCAAGATTGTAGAACGTTTACGCTCAGATGCCACAAAGGTGGATAATGCGACAAAAGGCCGGGCGTTAAAGGCAAAGGTATCACATCTTGCAAGGCTCGAAGCCCGCAGAATTAAAGAGCCATTTGTGGAAATCAGACAGCCGGAAATCAAATTTCCGGTATTAGAAAAAAGCGATGCATCCTTCATAAAGGAAGTTTCCATAGAAACTATTAATGATGCAGCATCAGATAATGGTCAGGAAAAAAGAGTGTTACTTGCTGTAGATAATTATAAGGTAGAATTTGAAGAGCTTCTTTTAGAAAATGTAAGCTTTGAAATTCATGAGGGGGAAAAAGTTGCGATTGTCGGACCAAATGGAACCGGAAAAACAACACTGCTTCGTGAGATTAATAAAAAACAGAATCCGGCAATCAGACTGGAGGAGACTGCTGAAATTGGATTTTTGTCCCAGATTCATGGGGAAACGCTGAATGAAGAGCATACAATATATGAAGAATTTGAAGAACTGGGCTTTGAAACAAAAGCACAAATTGAAGAATATCTTTCAGACTATTGTTTTGAAGCAGATACATTAAATAAGAAAATTGACGTGTTATCCGGTGGAGAGAAGAATCTTCTTCAGCTTGCCAAAATATCCGTGGGAAAAGCGAATCTGCTTTTGCTGGATGAGCCAACCAGTCACTTAGATACTTATTCTCAGTTAGCATTAGAAAAAGCAATTGATGAATATCAGGGAGCGGTGTTGATGGTATCCCATGATTTTTATAGTATTGCAAACTGCGTGGATTATGTGCTTTATGTGGATGAAAAATCTATTCGGCCGATGCGAATCCGTACTTTCCGGAAGATGATTTATGAAAATCATTTTGATAAGAATTATTTGGAACTGGAGCAGAAGAAGAAAGAACTGGAAACCAGAATTGCCCGTTGCTTGAAGGAAACTGATTTTGAAGGAGCCAAAGCACTGGGCGAACAGCTGGAAGTTGTGATTGAGCAGATGAACTAGTGACATAAAAAAGAAAAAATATATTTTTGAAAAAGACTTGAAATTTTTGCACCCGCAAGTTATAATGTTCGAGTGCTCGCGGGTGTGGCGGAATTGGCAGACGCGCCAGATTTAGGTTCTGGTGTCCCCGACGTGCAGGTTCAAGTCCTGTCACCCGCATAAGAAGATGTCGATAAATTCGGCATCTTTTTTTTGCTTTATGTCATATTTCGAGTCATGCATTGCAGAAATGTGTGTATTTTGAATAAAAATAAGACTAAAGAACTAAAAAAAATAGGCAAATTCTCCGACTTTTCTTGCAAAATGTGTATAAGAATAGTACAATAGTAACAGGTTATTTGAGGAAAGCAGGAGGGAAAAACTATGGCAAATGTCAAAAATGGAATATCTAAGAAACAACATTCCAACAAAGGAATTGCAGAACAGATTAAGTCGCAAATTGGCAAGAATGTTGTAATTGTATTAATTGTAATTGCAGTAGTTTCTATCTTTATGATGCGTTCTGTGCTCATGTCTTCCAAAGAGACAGAACTGACATTAGAATCGAAAGCAATGTCATATCAGTTAGAAGAATTTTTTCGCAAATATATTAGTATGACGGAAGAGATGGCCGTTAATCCTCAGATGGTAGAGATGTTAAAGCAGCTGGGAGAAGGCGATAATATATTAGAGGCAGAGAATTATCCGACAGTGTATGATAACTTAGTAAATATTGCCGGAACAGATAGTGAGAATATTTTGGCAACATGGATTGGCGATATTGATGCAAATATGCTGACACAGTCAGATTTATTTACAACAGGGGAAGAATGGGATATTTATGAGCGTCCATGGTTTGTATGTACCACATTGGGTAAGACGGTTTTAACAGAGCCGTATGTAGATAAGAGTACAGGACAGACAGTTTTAAGTCCGGCAACTCCGGTGTATGATGAAAATGGCAATGCCCTTGGTGTTGTAGGAATGGATATTACATTGAATCAGATTATTACGGTGATGCAGCAACAGAAGATTGGTAATAATGGATACATTATGCTATTGTCTGGTGATGGCTTGCTGGTATATCATCCGGATAGTGAACAGATTCAGAAGAATATTACAGAAATAAATATTTCACAGAATGTAATTGATGCCGTTCAGAATAAGGAAGAGAAGTTCCTGAAATTTACAGAACTTGGTGTAAAGAAATATGGTTATGTAGCAGCGATTGGTGATACGGGTTACATTGTAATTAGTAGTCTTCCGTCAACAGAATATTATTCTCAGTTAATACTAACCTTAGTGGTTTTAGCAGTTATTTTTATTGCAGGAATGATACTTATACTTATTGCAATGACCAAAACAGCTACAAAGATTACAGGACCAGTGCTGGAATTGAATAATGCAGCGTTACAGCTTGCAGAGGGTAATCTGGATGTGGCAATTGAAATTAAGTCAGAAGATGAAATTGGTGAATTGGGAAATTCAATACAGAAAACAGTGAACAGATTAAAAGAGTATATTGATTATATTGATGAAATTTCCGAAGTTCTTTCTGCTATGGCAGATGGAAAACTTGTGATAGACTTAAAACATGATTATGTAGGAGAATTCCAAAAGGTAAAAAATGCGCTGATAAATATTTCAGCATCAATGAATGATGTGATGTTAGGCATTATTGACAGTGCCGGACAGGTATCAGGTGGCGCAGATGAACTTGCAAGGGCATCGCAAAGTCTTGCAGAAAGTGCTGGCAATCAGGCAGCAGCAGTGGAAGAGTTAGTTGCAACAGCCACCTCTATTGTAGAGCAGGTGGAAGAAAATAAGAAGGATGCAGAAGATTCAGCTAAAGAGACAGAACATGTTACCGAGATGATGGAAGGTAGTCAGGAACAGATGGATTTAATGAAGGTTGCAATGGATAAAATTCAGGAAACTTCACAACAGGTTGTAGGAATTATTACAACGATTGAAGAGATTGCAGACCAGACAAATCTGTTAGCCTTGAACGCATCTATTGAAGCTGCCAGAGCAGGGGAAGCAGGAAAAGGATTTTCGGTTGTTGCCGCAGAGATTGGAAAACTTGCAGATGAGAGTGGAAAGGCAGTAAATGTTACCAGAAATCTGATAGGGGTATCGTTGGATGAAATAGCAAAAGGAAATTCTTTGGTAGAAGATGTTGTTAATTCCCTGCATGAATCAGTGAAAGCGATTGAACGTGTAAATGGAATGATACAGAAAACAACAGAAAATGCAACTTGTCAGGCAATGAATATGGAACAGATTAAGGAGGGCATAGAAGAAATTTCACAAGGAATCCAGGATAATTCGGCAATTGCACAGGAAAGTTCGGCTACATCAGAAGAACTTGCTGCACAGGCAACTACATTAAACGATATGGTACAACATTTTGAATTAAGCGAATAGGGGGATAATGTATGAATAGCAGAAGAATACCATTGGAATCGGATGTTGAGAGATATGAAGTGGGGAAGGGAATGGAAGATGGTTTTGAACCATTGCATGTGGTTGTTACAAAGGGCTGGATTGTAATTGATAATCTGGTAAGAATAGAGCAGAAGGATGGAACAATTTTGTGTCCTTATATTAAGAACCGTAGAGGTCGTACATTTATTGGAGTCGGTGATTATGTAGTAATAGACGAAGATGGCTCCAAGCATGTGTGTGGAGAAGATAAAATCTGGTCCCGTTATGAGAGACCGGAAGGAATGTAGAATGTAGAATGCAGAATTCGTAATGAAGCAGATGAACATCAGAAAGGGTGAATTACAAAAATGTGATTCACCCTTGCTATT
This sequence comes from uncultured Roseburia sp., assembly GCA_964390485.1. Taxonomy (GTDB): domain Bacteria; phylum Bacillota; class Clostridia; order Lachnospirales; family Lachnospiraceae; genus Roseburia. The sequence goes on from CAYMIS010000028.1 coordinate 7,132, forward strand.
TTTTGTCAGAGTATTGTGTGATAGAGAAAAGAAAAATGTGGAGGTTTAGAAGAAGATTCTGTTATAGGTGGGGCCAGTCTTTTCTGGAATGCCATTGTTCATTCATCCAGTCAACGGCCTGTTGTTTTCCCTCTTTGGAGAAGGGAAAAACAGACATGATTTTATCTTCTTCCAAAGTAGCATCAAAACCATAGGGACCGGGCCAGACATAACAGCGGAAAATATCATTTTCTTCCTCATCTTTATCTTTTTTCAAAAGATAGCGCATGCCTTTGTAGCTGCCGGTAAATTTTTCTTTCTTATAAAAATTCATATTTAAAACATCTTCTGTTGTAATCATGGAATGCCTCATTTCTTCTTACTTGATATATCATGTTGTGGGAATCTTAGATTTTGTAATAGCCTTCTGTGAATAAAATTTTAAATCAGAGGTACAATATACATCTGATTATAGCAGATTGACAATAGAAAAACACTTGAATTTGCAGGAAAGAAGACAGAAAAAGCGAAAAAAGCACTTTTTTATGCTGATGTTTCAGCAGAACGAAAAAAAAAGTAAAAAAAAAGTAAAAAATGAAAGTGGAAAAATATACATGTATACAGACATAAAATAGGAGGAAATGAATAAAAAACTTGAAAATACTGGGGAAAATAGAATATTTATTCAGAAATAGTACCTTAGAAACATATTGACAAATTTAAATTGCCATGTATAATAAGAAAAGTGTTGTGCGTCTGCAACACACAAGTGTATTTTTTTAAGTGCGTTGGGCAATCAGGCTCAGTGGCACTTTTTTTGGTTACATGAAAATAATTTAGCGTGATAACGTGTTAATGTTCTAATTAGAAAAAGATAGAGGAAGTGCACATGAAAAAAGAGCATTTAAAGGATTATGTGCCGGACGAAAGCTGCGAAAGAGGGGTTCGTTATGTAGGAGAGTACTATGTAACAGAGATACCGGCGGAACAGCGGCGTAAAAGTGGATTATTACAGATTATAGGTGCCCTGATTGAAATTGTATTGGTGCTAATTGCGGTATCCTTGAATTGTATGGGGAATTACAAGATTTATATCGTAATTCCAATGGAGATTACATTGTTTTGTATTCTTTATTATATTACAGGCTCTTATGCCTACTTAAAATGTGAGAACCGGATGGAAAAACTGACTTACGAGAAAGCCTTTATGAAGACAGTTCAGTCAGTAACGATTGCGTTAATTTTTAATATTTTTTCACTGGTGGGAGAAGCGGTTCTGATTATTCAGAATTTCCGCAGCATGAAAGGCTATGGTGATTATACCTTTTTGATAATGATGCTGATTATATTGATAATTAATATTACAGCATTTAACTGGCATAGAAAACTGGCAAAACAGGTCAGACAGGAGCAGACAGCTGAAAAATAGACAGGCATCTGCAGGTATTACTTTCGGTAAAGGCGGGCATTACAATTATGTGATGTTTCCTTTATATAAAATAGGAAAAATCTCAACAAGGAGGAAAATTATGAAAAAGAGATTGCTTTCAGTTCTCTTAGCAGGAGCTATGACAGCTAGCTTAGTAGCTGGTTGTGGTGGCAGCGATGCAAAAGAGAACAACAATGTTGAAGGTACAGAAGTAAGCGCTAATACAGAAGCAGCTGGTACCGAAAACGCAAACGCAGAAGGAGAAGCAAGCGATAGTGACACACCATTAGTAGTTGGTTATGCACCATTCAGCAGCAAGTTCTCTCCATTCTTCCATGAAACTGGATATGATCAGGATGCAACAATCATGACTCAGGTACAGTTACTTGGAAATGACCGTCAGGGTGCTATGATTTACAATGGTATCGAAGGCGAAACAAACAATTACAACGGAACAGACTATACTTACTATGGTATCGCAAACCTTGTAACAACAGAAAACGAAGATGGTACAGTTTACTATGACTTTACTCTTCGTGATGATGTGAAATTCTCCGATGGAGAAACATTAACAGTTGATGACGTAATCTTCTCTATGTATGTTCTTTGTGATCCTACATATGATGGAAGTTCATCATTATATGCTCAGCCAATCGAAGGTCTTGAAGCATACCGTTCCGGTATGGATACACTTTTCAACTTAATCGTGGCTGCAGGTCGTGATAATACAGATTATACATTCTGGGATGAAGCTACTCAGACAGCATTCTGGGCTGATTTAGATCAGGCTGGTGCAGCTTTTGCTCAGGAAATCGTTGATTATGTAGTAGCAGCTGGTTATGCAACAGACGCTACAAACATTACAGAATGTGCAGCTCAGTGGGGATTTGAACTTGCTGAAGGCGCAACAACAGCAGATTTCTTCAACGCTATGTGTGAAAAATATGCTTGGGATTTAGCAACACTTTCCAGCACAGAATCCGCTGGAACAGCATTAACAGATTTCATGAATGACTATGCAACATACTCTACAGGTGTTCAGACAGGTGAATCTGCTCCAAACATTACAGGTATTCAGAAAACTGGCGAAAACAGCCTTCGTGTTGTAATGACAAAGGTTGATGCTACAGCTATCTACCACTTAGCAATTGAAGTAGCTCCAATGCATTACTACGGAGATGCTGCTCAGTATGATTATGATAACAACAAATTCGGTTTCACAAAGGGTGACTTAAGCATCGTTCGTTCTAAGACAACACAGCCTATGGGAGCTGGTCCTTACAAATTCGTGAAATTCGAAAATGGTGTAATCAACTACGAAGCAAACGAAAACTATTACTTAGGTGCTCCTAAGACTAAATATGTAAACTTCCTTGAAACTCAGGAAGCTGATAAATTAAATGGTGTTGTAACAGGTACAGTTGATATTACAGATCCTTCTTACAACAAAGACGCTGTAGCTGCTATCCAGAAAGCAAACGGCGGTGAAACAAATGGTTCCGTTATTACTGTAAGTGCAGTAGATAACTTAGGATATGGTTACATTGGTATGAACGCAGAAGTTATGAGCGTTGGTGGAGTAAAAGATTCAGCAGAATCTAAGAACCTTCGTAAAGCTTTCGCTACAATCTTCTCTGTATACCGTGATGTAGCAATTGACTCTTACTACGGAGAGCTTGCTTCCGTAATTAACTACCCAATCTCTAATACATCTTGGGCTGCTCCACAGGCTACAGATGATGGATATAAGGTAGCATTCTCTACAGATATTAATGGTAATGACATCTACACATCTGGTATGTCAGATGAAGAAAAGTATGAAGCAGCAAAACAGGCAGCTTTAGGATACTTAGAAGCAGCTGGTTATACAGTAGCAGATGGTAAAGTAACAGCAGCTCCAGAAGGTGCAGCATTAGAATACGAATTATTAATCCCAGGTGATGGTGCTGGTGACCACCCATCCTTCATGATTTGTACACTTGCTAAAGAAGCATTTGCAGAAATCGGTATTAACTTAATCGTTACAGACTTAACACAGTCTACAGACCTTTGGACAGCATTAGAAGCTGGTACATGTGCAATCTGGTGTGCAGCTTGGGGTGCAACAATTGACCCTGATATGTTCCAGATTTATCATCCAGAAGGTGGTTCTAACTACCAGTATGACATCAACGATGACCAGTTAACACAGTTAATTATGGATGCTCGTGCTACAACAGACCAGACATACAGAAAAGCTATGTACAAAGCTTGTCTGGATATCATTATTGACTGGGCAGTAGAAGTTCCTGTATATCAGAGACAGAATGCAATCATCTTCAGTACAGAACGTGTAAATATGGATACAGTTACTCCAGACATTACAACATTCTACGGATGGTTGAATGAAGTTCAGAATATTGAATTAAACTAATAGCTAGTTATTAGTATTAATGTAGCAATACCAGTACACAGGTTGTGCCCTGCGACTGCTAGGTCGTAGGGCACTTAACTGCGTACCGGGCAACGGCTTCAAAAAGCTGTGGAACCGCTGCTTGATACGCAGTGGAGCTCAAAAATAATGTGAGCTTTCTTAACTTATCAAACAAGAAACTGCGTCGTCAGACGTAAAAACGAATGGAGGAAAAACAATTGCGTAAGTATATAGTAAAAAGACTTTTATTATCTGTCGTAATTCTTTTCTTTGTTTCCCTGATTATCTACACATTAATGCGCTGTCTTCCAACATCTTATATTGAGACAGTAGCCCGTGAGAAATCTATGCAGCCGGGAAGCAAGAGCTTCGAAGAATGGATGGAGCAGTTAACTGCAATGTACAACATGGACAAAGGAATTATTCCGGGATTTTTTGCATGGCTTGGAAGTATGTTCCGTGGAGAATTTGGTGACAGCTGGAAATGGACAATGCCGGTTGTGCAGAAATTCAATGATACTGTATGGGTATCCTTTGCAATGGGTGCTATCTCATTAGTATTACAGGTAATTATTGCAATTCCTTTAGGAATTATTGCAGCAACAAAACAGTATAGCAAAGCAGACTACACAATTTCTATTGTAGCTTTAGCAGGTATTTCTTTACCAACCTTCTTCTTTGCTTCATTATTAAAATTAGTATTCTCTGTAAAACTTGGCTGGTTCGATTTATACGGATTAGTTGGACGTAACTATGAATACTTAGACCCAATGGGACAGGTTTTAGATAAAGCAAACCATCTTGTATTACCGGTTGTTACATTAGTTGTAATCAGTATGGGTTCTTTAATGCGTTATACACGTACCAATATGTTAGAGGTATTAAATGCAGATTACATCAGAACAGCCCGTGCAAAAGGTCTTAGTGAGAAAAAGGTTATTTACCATCATGCATTCCGTAACACATTAATTCCAATGGTTACAATCCTTGGTGGTTCTTTACCGGGACTTTTCTCTGGTGCGTTAATTACAGAAACCTTATTTGGTATTCCGGGTATTGGATATGCATCTTATTATTCCATGACAGCCGGAGATATTCCATTCTCAATGTTCTTTTTAGTATTTCAGGCAGTATTAACACTTGCGGGTAACTTAATTACTGATATTTTATATGCAGTAGTTGACCCACGAGTTCGAGTATCTTAAGAAGGAGGAGCGAAAAATGAGTGAAAAAATTGAAAATGTAAATACAGAAAACTCCTCCAATGAGCAGTATTCTTTAAATGATGACCGTCGTGTAAAGGTACTTTCTCCGGGAGCAATGGTTGCGAAGCGTTTCTTCCGTAACCGACTTGCTGTAACAGGCTTAGGAATTCTTATTTTCATGTTTATCTTCTCTTTTATTGGTGGAATGATTTCACCATATGCAGAAGATGAAGTATTTTACCGCGTGGATTACCAGAATAAAGATTATGCCGGAGTTATGATTAACGAGGAAACACGTTTTGCAAGCGCAAATACAGATGTTGCCTTTGACAGTATCGTACAGGCGCAGACAATTCTGGCATTAACACAGAAAGCAGAAAGCTTTGTATGGAATGATGTAACTTATACTGTGACAGAAGAAGGAAAAGACTTCTACAGTGTTTCCTGTGACGGAACAGTTATCGGTATTGCATTTAAAGATATTGTCAGTCCAAGTGTGGAAGGAGAAACCCTTTCTTTTGATGTACAGTTTGGTGCTTTAAAAGCATATACAAATAATGAAAATAATTTTACTGTAAATGGTGAAGAATATGCAGTAGATGCAGATGGTCTTGTGACAAAAGCAGGAACAGAAGTAGCTTATGTCAGCAACTATATTATTCAGCCGGTAATGTCTGACGTATTCTTAACAAGAGAATTTAAAGAAGCAGCTGCAGCAGCAATTGATGCAGGCGCAGAGACCTTTGAATTTACAGATGCGGCAGGTGAGACCTGTGAGTATCCAATTACTTATGATGCTGCAAAGAACAGCTGGTCTATTTTACAGGAAAAAGAAACACGAGTATTCGATACTTACTCAGCACCAAGCAAAGAACACTGGCTTGGTACAGATAAAAATGGTATGGACATGTTAACACGTATTATGTACGGTGGACGAGTATCCCTTGTAATTGGTTTTATCGTAGTAATTATTCAGACAGTGATTGGTGTCGTACTTGGTGGTGTTGCCGGATTCTTCGGAAAATGGGTAGATAACTTAATCATGCGTATCGTAGATATTTTCTACTGTATTCCATCTATGCCGGTTATTATTATCTTAGGTGCAGTAATGGATGGTATGCGTGTAGATCCACAGATTCGTATGTTATTCCTGATGTTATTACTTGGTTTCTTAGGATGGGCAGGTATCGCACGTTTAGTACGTGGTCAGATTCTTTCCTTAAGAGAGCAGGAATTTATGACAGCAGCAGAAGCAACAGGTATCAGAACTTCCCGTAAGATTTTTAAACATCTGATTCCAAACGTTATTCCACAGTTGATTGTAAGCTGTACTATGAGTCTTGGTTCTACAATCATTACAGAATCTACCTTATCCTTCTTAGGATTAGGTGTTAAGTTCCCATTTGCTTCCTGGGGTAACATTATCAACGACGTAAACGATACATTCGTATTAACAACATATTGGTTTATTTGGATTCCAGCAGGTGTCTGCCTGTTATTAACCGTATTGGCTTTCAATATTTTAGGTGATGGTCTCCGTGATGCCTTCGATCCTAAGATGAAGAGATAAGAGAGGAGAGAAAGAATGGCTAAGAAAAAAGTAGAAGGATATCTCTCCGCGAAAGAATCCCGTAGGATTTCCAGAGAGAACCGTAAAATTACAAATGAATTAGAGAAAAAGAGAAAAAGAAAGAATGTTCCAGAATCTGAATATACAACAACAATGAAAGATTCTAACAATGTTCTTGAAATTGATAATCTGCACACTTACTTCTTTACTGATGCAGGTACTGTAAAAAGTGTAAATGGTGTAAGCTTTGAAGTACCGGAAGGTAAAACAGTTGGTGTTGTAGGTGAGTCAGGATGTGGAAAATCTGTTACCAGTTTGTCTATTATGCAGCTGGTACAGCGCCCACAGGGTCAGACTGTAAATGGTGAAATCCGTCTGAACTTAGGTGATGGAAAAGCATACAATATCGTGAATACACCAAACTCCAAGATGCAGAGCATCCGTGGTAACTATGTATCCATGATTTTCCAGGAGCCAATGACTTCCTTAAATCCGATTTTCCGTATCGGTGCCCAGGTGGATGAAGTAATTTCACTTCATAACCCGGATATGACCAAGGAAGATGTTAAGAAAAGAACAATTGAAATGCTTGAATTAGTAGGTATCGCTAATAGCGAAGGTGTGTACAAGATGTATCCACACGAATTATCCGGTGGTATGCGTCAGCGTATCGTAATCGCTATGGGATTAGCATGTAATCCAAAGCTGGTTATTGCTGATGAACCAACAACAGCCTTAGACGTTACCATTCAGGCACAGATTCTTGATTTACTTCGTGACTTAAAGGATAAGATTAACAGCTCTATCATGTTAATTACCCATGACTTAGGTGTAATTGCTGAAATGGCTGATTACGTTGTAGTTATGTATGCAGGCCGTGTGGTAGAAAAAGGTACAGCAGCAGAGATTTTCAAAAATCCATGCCACCCATATACCATCGGTCTGATGAATTCAAAACCAGTAGTAGGTAAAAAGGTAGACAGACTTTACAGCATTCCTGGTAAAGTTCCAAACCCTGTAGATATGCCAAATTACTGTTATTTCAAAGACCGCTGTGAAATGTGCGTAGAAGGCTGTGACGGAGCATATCCAGAGATGGTGAAGGTTTCCGATACACATTATGTAAGCTGCTACAGACATTATAACAATGCTGTAAAGGAGGAAAAGTAAGATGGAAAATCAGGTAAAGAATGAAAAAACTTTGGTTAATAATGAAGAAAACATTCTTGAAGTAAGAAACTTGAAGAAATACTTTCCGATTAAGAGCAGCCTTGGAAGCCAGAAAGGTGCAGTAAAAGCAGTAGATGATGTAAGCTTTTCTATTAAGAAAGGTACTACCATGGGACTCGTAGGTGAGTCTGGCTGTGGTAAGTCTACAACAGGACGTACCATTTTAAGATTAATTGAAAAAACAGATGGTGAAGTTTTCTTCAACGGAGTAGATGTAAATAAATTATCCAAAAAGGAATTACGTGCACTTCGTACAAAGATGCAGATTATTTTCCAGGACCCATATTCTTCCCTTTCTCCAAGACTTCCGGTTGGTGAAATTATTGGAGAAGCTGTTCGTGAACATGGACTTGTTCCAAAGGATCAGTTAGATGAATATGTAACAAAGATTATGCTTTCCTGTGGATTACAGCCATATCATAAAGACCGTTATCCACACGAATTCTCCGGTGGACAGAGACAGCGTATCTGTATCGCAAGAGCAATTGCGTTAAATCCGGAATTTATCGTCTGTGACGAGCCTGTATCAGCGTTAGACGTTTCTATTCAGGCACAGGTTATTAACCTGTTAAAGGATTTACAGGATGATTTGAACTTAACCTATTTATTTATTTCCCACGACCTTTCTGTTGTAGAGCATATTTCTGACACTGTTGGAGTTATGTATCTTGGCGGATTGGTAGAAACCGGTGAAACAGATGATATCTTTAAGAATCCTCTTCACCCATATACAAAGGCATTATTCAGTGCGATTCCAATGCCAGACCCAGAGGTGAAGACAGACCGTATCATCTTAGAAGGAAGTATTCCTTCTCCGGCAAACCCACCTTCAGGATGTAAATTCCATACAAGATGTTCAGAATGTATGGAAATCTGTAAGACAAAAGTTCCTGAACAGAAGGATATGGGAAATGGCCACATGGTAAGATGTCACTTGTATGACTAATCGGAGGTAATGAATGTCCTTATATAATGCCAGAGACAGATATATTGAAGAACTTTTAGAAGCACAGAAAAGAGAATTAGAGGAACTGCGAAAAGAACCGGAAGAACAGCAGGAGAATCTGGATTATCAAAAGAGAGCAGAGATGATGCAGGAAGAACTAAGCTTTCGGGAAAAGCTAAGCCTTATGGGCGGAGCGGTTGCAGCGGGTCTTGTTGTTGCAGGAATTTTTATTGTTGCCGCATTCTTATTCCTTTTGTTTTGCTCAAAGGTCTGGCTGGCATAAATTATCCGTAAAATTTATAATGTGAACCTTAAAACACCGGTTGTGCTTTATGCATAACCGGTGTTATACTTTTAGTTAGTTGGAAGTTTTAACAAAATTCTGTATCTTTTTGGAGGTAGGCTATGACCTTAAGTGAAAAGGTTGCAATGCACAAATGGGCAAAAGAACTGAAAAATGAATTAAAACAATTGGGGAAAAAGATGATTTCGAAAGGAACATCAAAAGTACAGACAGAAGAATGGATGAGAGAATTAAAGGACAGCCTTGAACTTGGACATACACTGCATGATGATTATGAGAATGCAGTAAGCCATGTGAAAATAGCGCGGGAATCTATCGGACAGCTTTTGGAGCGTATGGGAGAAAGTCCGGTAGAAGAGGTGAAAGAGGGCTTTCAGACGTTGATGAAGGATTTGGATATGGTATATCATGTCTGCGTAATTCGTAAGGATGATATGGATTTTTCCTCGACAGTGACCTGCCTGAAAAAGATGACAACAGAGTACAATGGAGAAAATACAATTATGCTGCGAAGTGAGCTGGAGAATATCAAATCGGTATTAGATGATGCTTCCGGCTGGAATGCACCGGATTTTCTGGCGCTGGCATATTTTTTATTACATAACAAAGAAAGCGAACTTAGTGAGATGGAAAGCGAACAGAGGAATGCCTATGTGATAAGTTATTTTAATGAGCATTTCTGGGAAGGATTCTTACGGGAAGCTGAGCGGTGCGAAGTGAAAACGGAGACGATTTCACTGGTGCGCCGGGTAATTATCGGAAATATGGGATAAATACAAGAATTATAGAAGACAAGAAAGAGAGGACATAATATGAAGACAGAATGGTCATTAGAACCACTTTACAAAGGATTGGATGATGCTGCGTATGAAGCGGACATGAAGGGCTTAGAGCAGGCAGTAGAAGAATTTGTTACATTTGTTAAATCTGCGGAAGAAAAGGAATTAAAGGAGCGCGTAGAAGGACTTCTTTTGAAAGAAGAAGCAATGGTTCACTTGATTTATAAGTTGAATTTGTACTTAGAACTTCGTCAGTCTGTAAATACAGAGGATGGAGAGGTAATGGCACAGTTAAGCCGCTTCCAGAAAATTTACAACAAATCTATTTCTGCAGAGGCAGCTATGAAAAAGCTTTTGGCAAAGATTCCGGATGTAGATGCATTAGCAGAAGAAAGCAGTCTGGTAAAGGAATATTCTTTTATGTTAAAAGAAATTAAAAGAGAGGCAGCGCATTTGCTCTCAGATGATGCAGAGGAGATGTATTCCGCAATGAATATGACGGCTGGTCTGGCATGGGAGCAATTACAGTCCTTTTTGACTTCCGTTGTAAAAGTAGATTATGACGGAAAAGAAGTAACCTTATCAGAAATCCGTAATCTGGCATACAGCCCGGATGCTAAAGTGCGTAAAGCAGCTTATGAAGCAGAAATTGCAGCTTATGAAAAGATTGAAGATGCAATAGCATTTTCTTTAAATAACATTAAAAATCAGGTGACAATGATAACCGAAAAACGTGGCTATGAGTCACCTCTTGCAATGACTTTAGAGCAGTCAAGAATGAGCAGAGAGACGTTAGATGCCATGATGGAAGCTATCAGAGAATATCTGCCGGCATTCCGCAAATATTTACGCAAAAAAGGCGAGATGTTAGGACATGAGAATGGACTGCCTTGGTATGAATTATTTGCCCCACTGGGAAAAGCAGATAAAACCTATTCAGTAGAAGAGGCAAAGGAATATCTTATTAATTGCTTCTCTAAATTTACACCGGATATGGCAGAGATGATGAAGGAAGCCTTTGAAGAAGAATGGATTGACTTTTTCCCAAGAAATGGAAAACGTGGTGGAGCATTCTGTGCCGGAGTACCAAGCTTAAAACAGAGCCGTATCCTTACAAATTACGACGGACTATTTGGTTCTATCGGAACACTTGCACATGAATTAGGACATGCATATCATAATAGACAGATTGAAAATGAACGTATTATGAATCAGGATTATCCGATGCCGGTGGCAGAAACAGCATCTACTTTTAATGAGACTCATTTAGGTCAGCAGGCATTAAAGGAGGCATCCGGTGAAGAACGTTTAAATCTGTTGGAGAATGATTTAAAAGAACAGACACAGTGTATTGTGGATATTTATTCCAGATATTTATTTGAAACCGCTGTATTTGAACAGAGCCAGAATAAATTCTTAATGGCAGCTGATTTGAAGGAACTGATGTTAAAGGCACAGAAGGAAGCCTATGGTGACGGATTAGATGAGAATTTTATGCATCCATACATGTGGGTTTGCAAAGGTCATTACTATAGTGCAGGCTTAAGCTTCTACAATTTCCCATATGCCTTTGGTAATCTGTTTGCCATTGGACTTTACAGCAAGTTCTTAAAGGAGGGTGAGCCATTTGTTGCAAAATATAAAGCAATGCTTAAGGCAACACCAACCTGTAGTGCAGAAGAAGCTGGAGCAATGGTAGGAATTGATTTGACAAAGAAGGAATTCTGGTTAGACAGTCTCTCTTTAATTGCAAAAAATATTGAAGCATTCTGTGCAATGTAAGAAAAGTGGTAGATACCCGGGAGTCAAAGCACTCCTGGGTATCTTCAGATGAAAGCATACTTAACAGAAAATGAATAGAAAGGAGTGTATGGTCATTTGAAATGATAAGCCATACAGGAAAATTATGAGTGAAATCAAAGAGATTATTTCAAAAAAATTAGGCTTTGGATGTATGCGTCTGCCAGTGGTTGACGGTAATATTGAGCAGATTGATGACGAAACTTTCTGCAAAATGATTGATACCTATATGGAGTCCGGATTTAATTATTTTGATACAGCCTATCCATATCATAACCAGAAGTCAGAGGAAGCGGTAAAACGTTGTCTTGTCTGTCGTTATGACAGGGATAAATTCCTTCTGGCAGATAAAATGCCGGTCTGGTTTGTAAAAGAAAATGCTGATTTTTCCAAAATATTTAATACTCAGCTGGAACGCTGTGGTGTGGAATATTTTGATTTTTATCTGCTTCATGCAATGAATAAAGATAGAATAAAGGAAGTAGAAGAAAAAGGTGGTTTTGAATTTTTACAGCAGATGAAACAGGAAGGAAAAATCCGTCATGTGGGATTTTCTTTCCACGATACGGCTGAGGTGTTAGATGATATTTTAACAAGACATCCGGAGATGGAATTTGTACAGCTTCAGATTAATTACTATGACTGGGAATCTGAGAATGTACAGTCCAGAAAATGTTACGAGGTGGCAGTGAAACATGGGAAACCGGTAATTGTTATGGAACCGATTAAGGGAGGAACATTGGCAAGTCTTGTAAAAGAACCGGCTGAAATTTTACAGTCCCTGGATAAAGATGCTTCCTTTGCTTCTTTCGCAGTACGTTATGCAGCATCCTTAGAGAATGTAGTAGTAGTTTTAAGCGGAATGTCTGATTATACCCAGATTTATGATAATACCTCTTATATGAAGGAGTTTAAGCCGCTTTCCGAGGAAGAACAGCAGGGAATCAGACGTGTTGTTGAGGAATTAGAAAAGCTTCCAACAATTGCATGTACCAAGTGTCGTTATTGTGTAGAGGGATGTCCAAAGAGAATCCAGATTCCGGAATTATTCCATGCCTATAATATGTCCGTTCAATTTGGTGTGAATGATATTACAAAACGCAGTCATGAGCAGGCAGTAAATGGTCATGGAAAAGCTTACGACTGTATTCGTTGTGGTAAATGTGAGAAAAAATGTCCACAGCACCTTGAGATTCGTGAACTCTTAAAAACAGTAAGCAATACCTTTGAGAGATAGGATAAATTAATTAAAAAAATGGAATTCATCCCTGTCAGGAGCCAGGGACGGATTCCTTTTTTTGATGATTATAGCTTTTTGACAATCCGGGTGATGTCTTTCTGGTGGCCAATCACCATCAGGTGTTCATCTGCTTTGAATATATAATCAGCGTGGGGCATCAGATGCATACCGTTTTTATCCTTTACACCGATAATATTTGTGTTATAGTCTACACGGACATTAACATTTTTAATGGTTTTTCCAATCCATTCCGGCAATGGGGCAATTTCATAAATAGAATATTCATTATCTAATTCTACATAGTCAAAGACCTGATTGGCTGAAAAGCGGACAGCTGCTTTTTCTGCAATATCCCGGTCGGGATAAATCACCTCATCGGCACCATTACGAAGCAGGAATTTTGCATGAATATCGCGTTTCGCTTTGCTGACAACATACTTGGCACCTAAATCCTTTAACAAACTGGTGATTTCTAAGCTGGACTGAAAGTTATTTCCGATGCAGACAAAGCAGATGTCGAAGTTGCCGATACCAAGACTTTTTAATACTTTTTCATTCGTGCAGTCCCCAATTTTTGCACTGGTAACAAAAGGAAGCAGGTCTTCTAAAGGTTCTTCTGCCTTGTCAACAATCATGATTTCGTTATCAAGACGGGAAAAATCCTTACAGAGATGGGAACCAAAGCGTCCTAGTCCAATAATTAAAATTGATTTCATAAATGTTCACTCTTTCCTGCATAAGCTGCAATTTTTATTAAAAATAAGATTAACCAATGTTGATTTTTTCCACTGGCTGTGTAATATGGGCGATTTTCTTGTGGTCGGTAAAGGATAAGGCAAAGGATAAACTTCCTAATCGTCCTATGTACATTAGAAAAATAAGAATCAGTTGTGAGATTACATTCACTTCACCGGTAATACCGGTTGTCATTCCAACCGTGCAAAGGGAGGAAATTACCTCAAAAAGTACATCACCAATGGCTAAATTTTCCATTGCACAGATGGTGAGGGTGGCTGCAAGACTACAAAAGAGATAAATACTAAGAACAGCAGTCGCTCGTGTAACAGTTTCAGAGTCAATTCTTTTTCCAAAAATATTTGTTCCGGGGCTTCTTAACAAAGTGGAACGCAGATAGAGCACCAGCACGAAAATGGTGCCAACCTTTGCACCACCGGCGGTTGAGCCGGAACATCCACCAATAAACATAAGAATAATGGAAAGCAGCTTTCCACCTTCAGAAAGCGCCCCAGTATCGGTAGTGTTAAAACCGGCAGTTCGTGGCGTGACGGCACTAAAAAAGGAAGAACAGATTTTTCCAGTGGTATTCATATCTGCATAAAGCCTGTTTCCTTCCATCAGATAGAACAGATTTTTCCAGTGGTATTCATATCTGCATAAAGCCTGTTTCCTTCCATCAGATAGAACAGCAATGCTCCACCAAAGACAAGAACAGCAGAAGCACTTAGAACCATTTTTGTTTGCAGAGCATATTTCTTAAAATGAAATTTGTGCTCAGCAATATCACTCCAGCAGAAAAAACCCAGACCACCGATTAAAATAAGCAAAAGGATGGTAAAGCTTACAACCGGGTCGTCATAGTAAGCTGTGAAGGAAGAATAGGGTTCATATTTTCCCATTAAGTCAAAGCCCGCATTACAAAAAGCGGAGATGGAATGGAAAAGCCCGTAATAGAGAGCCTGCCAAAATCCCATTTGGGGTAGAAAACGCAGAAATAAAATAAGTGCACCAATTCCTTCAATAATAAGTGTTCCTTTCACTGCAAGCCGGAGCAGACGTACGACACCGCCTACATCTGGTACATTAAAGCTTTCTTTAATCCAGCCCCGCTGTTTTAGGCTGATTTTACGCTTTAAAACTACTGCGGTAAAGGTTCCAATGGTAACAAAACCAAGACCACCAATCTGAATCAGTGTGATAATGATAAGTTGTCCCAAGGTGGACCAGTGGCTGTAAGTGTCCACCAGAATCAGTCCGGTAACGCAGGTGGCACTGGTGGCGGTAAAAAGTGCTGTCAAAAAAGGGGTTGCCTCACCATTTCGCGATGAAAAGGGAAGCATAAGAAGCAAAGTACCTGCTAAAATTATTAAGAGAAATCCGAAAGCCAGCATTTGTGTTGCGGATAGATGTTTGATTATTTTTATTAGCATAATAGAAATCCTCCGTTGTATTCGTTTTGTAAATAATACAGATACACAATAATATGTCTGGTCAGTCATGAATTATGACGATGAGAAAAAATGGGTTGAGAAACGAATACCAAACGATTATAATATTAATAATTGTTTTATATTGGAAAATAAAGTCGTTAAGAATAACGAAAACGAGGGAAGGTAAGGATAGAAAATGGGAAATATAATATTAATAGCACTGATTATATGGTTTGTTGTTTCAGTAAATAAAAAGAATCAGAAGAACACCAAACGCGGTACAAATCTAAATGGAAGGACTGTTTATACAGGCACGAATTATTCTAGTTATAATAAGCCTACACAGAAAGTGGCACGGAATAATCAACGTCCGATGCAGAACAATGGATACAATCAACGCCCAGCACAGAATAATATGTATTATCAGCAGCGTCCGGTACAGAATGGTGTATATCAGCAGAATGGCGGTCAGGTTAGCCAGCAGGAATTAAAGCGTTGTCTTCAGCAGAAATATGATAATACACCGAAACAACCGGTACAGGGAAATACATACCAGAAACCGGAAGATGTTATGAGCAGTTATTTAGGAATCGTTGACATCAATCAGGAAAGCCCTGTGTTAAAAAAGGTAAATGATTTGATTGTAATGGGCTACAGCGGAGATTTAAACTTTGAGCGTGACTTTGTTGCGGAAGGTGTGGAAATGCTTAACAGCTATGAACTTTAAGAATGACAGGAGTATGTTTTATTATGGAACGAGTACCAAAAAGTGGTGAGTTTTACCGCCATTTCAAAAATAAATTGTATCAGATTTTAACAGTGGCAGAACATTCAGAAACCCGGGAGAAGCTGGTAATTTATCAGGCATTGTACGGAGAGTTTAAAACCTATGCCAGACCTCTGGAGATGTTTGTCAGCGAGGTGGACCATCAGAAGTATCCTGACGTGACACAGAAGTATCGGTTTGAAAGAGTAGAGAATCCGGGAGAATGTGTTGCGGAGAACGATATAAATCTAACAGCGGCAACTGTACAGATGGAAAGTGTCAGCAGAGATAGACAGATAAAGAACGGGAAAGGGATAACTGACGCCGGACAGATAGAAACAGCAAAAAAAGCAGAAGCAGTAAAAGCAGAAATTACGGTAGAAAAATCTGATGGATATACAGATTCAGAAAGCATCGATGATAAGATAATGGCTTTTCTTGATACCGATGATTTTGATGAAAGATATAATATTCTGGTATCTATGAGAGACTCTATTACGGACATACAAATTAATAATCTGGCGGTTGTTCTGGATGTAGTGATTCCGGAAGGGAAAATAGATGACCGATATGAGCAGCTTAAAATGTGTCTGCGTACCAAGCAGAAATATGAGAGTGTACGCTTAAGATAGTTAATCAATATCATGTTTGGAATGGATGAAAGAGGAATGAAAAAGAATATAATTTTAATATTGCTGGTTCTGGGAGTAGCAGTTATTGCTGGTTGTGGAAACCAGAAGAATATTTCAGATAGTGAAATGGTTCTGCAAACGGAAGCAGTTATAGAGACAGAAACCGAAGTTTTGGGAGAAGCAGGTGCAGCGGATTCCGAAGAACTGGAAGCAGTAATTTCAACAGAAGAGGCTTTGACAGAAACATCTGAGGATGTGGAAACAGAGGATGGTGCTGAAGGTACGGAGAAACTGGCTGTGGAGAATTCTAATACAGAGACAGCAGGCGAAGTGGCTGCAGAAGT
The DNA here is from genome assembly GCA_964390485.1 of uncultured Roseburia sp. Taxonomy (GTDB): domain Bacteria; phylum Bacillota; class Clostridia; order Lachnospirales; family Lachnospiraceae; genus Roseburia. Next base: position 23,937 of record CAYMIS010000028.1, read on the forward strand.
AACAGACACAACAGAAGCAGGGCAGCAGGATGCAGTCTCTAATCCAGCAGAGCAGACAGTAACAGATGTGAATGGCGAGGCTGGACAGCAGAGTGGATATCTGGTAGTTATTGATGCAGGACATCAGGGGAAAGGAAACAGTGAAAAAGAGCCGATTGGTCCCGGTGCAGCAGAAATGAAAGCCAAGGTTGCTTCAGGTACAGCCGGGGTTGTAAGTGGGCTGGCGGAGTATCAGCTGACTCTTATGGTGGCGCAGAAATTAGAAGCGGTGCTGGTGGAACGTGGTTATCAGGTACTTATGGTTCGAACCAGCCATGATGTAAATATCAGTAACAGTGAACGGGCGCAGGTTGCCAATGAGGCCGGGGCAGATGCATTTATAAGAATCCATGCCAATGGTTCCACCGATTCCTCTGTAAATGGTGCAATGACAATCTGTCAGACTCCATCGAATCCCTATAACGGTGCACTTGCATCACAGAGTAAATCCTTATCGGAGAAGGTTCTGGATTCCTTAGTGGAAAGCACAGGCTGTAATAAGCAGTATGTCTGGGAAACCGACACCATGAGCGGAATTAACTGGTGTCAGGTTCCTGTAACAATTGTTGAAATGGGATATATGTCAAATGCTACGGAAGATGCCAATATGGCAACAGAAGAATATCAGCAGAAAATAGCGGAGGGCATCGCCAATGGGATTGATGCGTATTTTCAGTAAAAAAGAATCTCGCGAGCGAGATTCTTTTTTATTCTATAGGAAAGTTCGTTGAACTTCCTATAGAATAAAAGCACTTCGTGCACAGATGCGCATAACGTGCAAGTGGAAAGTGTCACTGCGTGACTGCGCGTTAGCGCAAGAATCTCGCGAGCGAGATTCTTTGTTCTTGAATAAAGCAGTTACTTTCGTTATAATAAAAATAGTACTAATGTACGAGGAGAGAAAGTGTTAATGGTGGGGGGAAACCGAAATGAAGACTTTAAATCGTACACAATTAAAATTTATCGCAATCTGCGCTATGGTATGTGATCATACGGCATGGGGATTTGTGGAATTTATGAGTCCACTGGGTCAGGTGATGCATATTATAGGACGTCTTACAATACCAATTATGTGCTTTTTTGTTGCGGAGGGATTTCGTCATACCTCCAGTGTGAAGGGCTACATCAAGCGCATGGTATTATTCTGGATCGTGGCTATGCTGCCATTTTATTTGTTTTTCCATGAGTTATATGATTACAGGCAGAATATTATATTTGATCTGCTGTTAGGTCTTTTGATGCTGGCAACACTTGAAAATAAGCAATTTAAACTTTGGCAGAAAATAATTATAGGGATAGGCATCTTTGTGATTTCAGCAACGATTGGCGGATGGCCAATTATGCCAACGTTATATATTCTTACATTTTATTATGTAAAAGATTTTAAAAAGCAGGCAGCATGGGTATGTGGGCTTACCATTATGCTGGAAGTTTTTTTGATTGTAGCCATTGAGCTTAACCGGGTATGGCATTTTTCTCATTATGACTGGCCATGGTACGACAAGCTGTATTTTCTTGGTTTTATGATTCCACTTTTCCTTATAAAGCGCTATAACGGAGAAAAGGGAAAAAATCTTTTTGGGAAATACTTTTTTTACATATTTTATCCGGCACATTTTCTTGTGCTGGCAGGAATCAAGGCGCTTGCAGGAGGCTGTACGATATATGAGATATATGTAGCTCTTCATGTAATCGGCTTGCTTATCTGTCTTGCAATTCTTTTGATGGTACTTTGGGCAAAGCCATCCAGGGGACAGATTGGAACACTGCTGTTAGTATTAGCAGGCTGCATTTACACCTTTGGATTTCTTGTAGAGATTACCTCAGGTAATGTAGGTGGTTTTTATGCAGCAACAGTGACACAGTATTTTGGTGAATGTCTGTTAATGGTGGGATTTACACTTTTTGTGGCAGAGATGTGTCATAGAGAGATACCGGCATTTGTATATGCGTTGGAATGTTTATGTGGAATTTTGGTTATGTGGATGCTTTTAACCACAAGAGAGAATCACATTTTTTATACTTCAATCGGAATAAATGAGGATGGACCATTTCCTCGACTGACCCTGGAATATGGCTGGGGATTTGATGTATTTATCTTTTATGTTGCAGGTGTGTGCGTCTGCTGCTTTACGATTTGTATTCTGGGGATTCTAAAATCAGATGGAGTAGAAAGAAAGAGAATTCTTTGTACCGCTGTTGCAATATCCTGTCCGTGGCTTCCTAATTTAGTCCGGGCTACAGGAATTACCCGTGGATACGAAATACCGTGCTTTGGTATTATGGGAGCAGTAATTCTGGTAGGAATGGCATTAATAAAATATGGTTATTTTGATTCCATTGCATTAGCTGGTGAAAATGCATTAAGTCATGGACAGGAAGGCATTATGGTTATTAATAATCATAACATTATTAGCTATTATAATAAAAGAATGGAAGAAATGTTTGGACAGCTTGCGCTTAAACAGGATATTGCGGAAAACAGTACGCTTTCAGATATTTTTGCAGGAAAGTTAAAAACGTTAGAGCGAAATGGCAGGATATATGAAATGCGTGTAGAGCCGCTTAAGGAAGGCGGCTATGTTCAGGGGTATATGTTGTGGATGTTAGATATTACAGAACATCATCAGATGCTGACAAAGATTAGTGATCTTGCGCATAAAGATTCTTTGACCGGAATTTATAATAGAAGCTATTTTGTAACACTGCTGGAAGAATATCTGACACAGGGCGGTGGAGGAAGCTTGTTTATGATGGATTTGAATAATTTTAAGCAAGTAAATGACCGTTTTGGACATCAGACCGGAGATGAAATTTTAGCAAAATTCGGACAAGTGCTTTTGAAACTGGGGGAGGAAGCAGTGGCTTGTCGAATTGGTGGGGACGAATTTTGTCTATTTTATAAAGAGGCAATCGACGCAAAAGAACTGGAGGCTCTCGCAGAGCGAATTTCCAATGATTTTCAGGCAGAGATGGCAGAAGAAAAATATGCAGGTATAACCTCAGTATCCTTTGGAATTGCCAGAATAGTGGAATCTATAGATAGGGATTTCGAAAAACTTTATAGTAATGCAGATAAGGCATTATATGTTGCAAAAAACAGAAGCAAAAATACATGGTATATTCTTTGATAAAATGAGTCAAAGGAAATGACAGCCGAGTCAGAAAAGTGTGTGGGGAATGGCATATGAAATACTTAAAAAAAATTGTCTGGTTTGTTCTATTATTTGATTTTGCATTGCTGGTATTTGTGGCAGTCAGCTTTAAAGTAGATGATATGACGCTTTCAAAAGGCGAAGTATATGATTTTAATAACGGCTGGGAGCTTTACCGGCAGGATGGAGAAGGGATAGCGATAGACGAACTGCCATATCTTGGGGAAAGTGATGCAGGAGAACTGCTTATACTGGAAAATACAATTCCGAAAGAGTATTTCGGAATGACGATGTCATTTTTATCAGCAGATAAAACCCTTAAGGTGTGGCTGGACGGTGAGGCGGTTTATGAATTTGGAGTATCGGATGTAAGAGGTTTTGGGCAGACACCGGGAAGTGTTGTGAACTTTATTGATATTCCTTACAGTCTTGCAGAGGGAAAGATAAGGATTGAAATGTGCTCTCCCTATGATAATTACAGTGCATATATAAGTACAGTAACGATTGGAAAAAGGGATGTGCTCATTTTAAAATTGATTACCGATAATATATTTAGGATTGTATGTAATCTGGTAATTTTTGTTTGTGGTATTATATTTTTTCTTTTGTTTATTATTCAGAAACTATCCGGTCAGGATACAGGAGGAATGCAGTATTTATGCGGCTATTGCGTAGTGGCATCCTTATATTACATTATTGAAACGAAAACCATGCATATTTTCTATGGAAATCAGACTATGTATTCTGTTTTGGTTTTCCTCTGTCTGATGATGATGCCTTTTTTCATAGGTCTTTACTACGGAAATGGAGTATTCAGCAATTATAAGAAACGATGGAACGTATTACTTGGACTGATATGTGTCAATATTCTTGTCCAAATGGTTTTACAGCTGTTTAATATTGTAGATTTTATGAAGATGTCCTTTTTCTCCCATGCGCTGATTGCAATTACGGTTCTTGTGGTAGCAGTTTCCTATCTGAATATCAGCAAAACGAAAAAGGATAAAAGCATTACTCTGGGAATTATTGCATTGCTTTTTATGGGGGCAGGTGGAACCATAGACATTGTAAGAATGTATGTAATAGCAGTAGGCGACATGGGAAAATATAGTCGTTTAGGAACGACAGTTTTTAGCTTTATTATGCTGTATCAGCATTTTAGTCAGGTAATAAGAGGATATGCCCATAATGTAGAAGAAAATGCAAGACTTTTACAGAATGAGATGGAATTTATGGAAAAGAAGAATGAGCAGCTTAGAAAAGCAAGTGAACTTGCAGAGGAAGCTAGACAGGATGCGATAGCTGCAAATGCTGCCAAAGGCAAATTTCTTGCCCATATGTCTCATGAAATCCGAACACCAATCAATGCAGTATTGGGCATGGATACCATGATTTTAAGAGAATCCAAGGATATGCAAATTAAGGAATATGCTTTGGATATTCAGAATGCAGGTCAGAATCTGCTGGCATTAATTAACGATATTCTTGATTTTTCCAAAATTGAATCCGGAAAGCTTGAAATCATTAATGTAGAGTATGATTTTAGCAGCTTAATCCATGATATCTCCAACATGATTAAGGCAAAGGCAGAAAGTAAAAAACTGGAGCTTTGTATTCATGTAGACGAAAATCTGCCATCAAAATTGCTGGGTGATGATGTGCGTGTCCGTCAGGTGCTTGTGAATTTATTGAATAATTCCGTGAAATATACGCAGGAAGGTACTGTGACACTGAATGTAGATGGAAGAATAGAAGGAAGAAAAGCTGTGATTGATTTTTCTGTAGTGGATACAGGAATTGGGATTAAAGAAGAAGATATTTCAAAGCTGTTTCAAGAATTTGAACGAATTGAAGAAAAACGGAACAGAAATATTGAAGGAACCGGACTGGGAATTAATATTACTACCCAGCTGTTGCTGCTTATGGGCAGCAGGCTGAACGTAGAGAGCACTTATGGAAAAGGTTCGCGCTTTTATTTTACCTTGGAACAACAGATTGTGGATTCTACTCCGGTGGGGAATTTAGAGGAACGAATCAAACAACAGTCGACAGAATATTCCTATATGGCAACATTTACAGCACCGGATGCCAAGATTCTTGTGGTAGACGATAATGCCACCAACTTGAAAGTATTTGTAAGCTTATTAAAATATACCAAGGTAAATGTAGATGTGGCAGATAGCGGTAAGGCATGTCTGGAGCTGGTGAGTGAGAAGGCATATGATTTGATTTTTCTTGACCATATGATGCCGGAAATGGATGGTATTGAAACGCTGCATCGTATGAAGCAATTAGAAAACAGTTTGTGTACGAATACACCAATTGTTGCGCTGACAGCGAATGCAATAACCGGTGCAAAGGAAATGTATCTTTCCGAAGGCTTTGATGCATTTCTTCCAAAGCCAATTAATCCGGAAAAGCTTGAACAGATGATTTTAAGACTTCTGCCCCGGGATCTTTTACTATTTGATATTGAAGAAGGCAATGAAGAGGTTTCCGAAGTGAAAGCAGATGTTGTCTATGAAGAAGAGGAGGATGAACTTCCGATGGTGGATGGCGTGGACTGGAGTTATGGATTTATGCATCTGCCGGATAGAGAATTGCTTATGAATACCGTAGAGGATTTTTACAAAGCAATTGATGTGGAGGCGGATTTGCTGGAACGGTTTTATGTTGAAAGTAAACAGAATCCGGAAATGCTCGAACAATATCGCATTAAAGTACATTCCATGAAAAGCTCAGCGAATCTGATTGGAGCAACAATGCTGGGAGGAATGGCAAAGCTTCTTGAGAATGCAGCAAGAAATTATGATACGGAAGTTATTGATGCTTTGAATGCTATTTTTCTAAAAGAATGGCGAATGTATAAGGAAAAATTAAAGGAATGTGTAGATGCAGGACATTCCGATGAAGCACAGATTCCAAAAGAAGAGGTTAAAGATTATACAATCATACTTGCTTATTTGGAAATGCTTCGAATCGCACTGGAAGAAATGGATATTGATGTAATGGATCAGGCGATGGAGAATTTGGAAAGGTATCATTATCCGGAAGAGATACAAATAAATATGGAACGCTTAGGGG
>CAYMIS010000029.1:0-30089 GCA_964390485.1 uncultured Roseburia sp.
TAATTATATTATAACAAAAAAAACTGACATTACAAGTACGAAATACTTTTCCTAAATATTACTCAATTAGTTTTCTTTTCATTCCCCAAACACTATAAGCACCTGTATCTACTTTCCATCCATTTAATACAAATCCATGTTTTTTCCAAAAGTGTAATGCCTCTACATTGAAAACCTCTTTTTAATTATCAAAAGCAGGCTACATTTTCATATACTCATGCTTGATTACTTTTTGGCTCATTTTCTTACTATAATTATACCATATGCAAAGCAAAACTACATGTCCCACAAAAGAAAAACAGGCTCGAAAGCCTGTCTTCCATAAATATAGATATTCTCCATAATATACTACAATAATGTAATCACAACTGCAACAGCCACACCAACTACAAGCACAATACCTCCAACCATTTTCTTGTGTTCGCTTAACCATTTTTTCACAACTTCATCCTCCTAGTTCAAATTTACAGACAAAATAATATCATACAGCATATTATTATTCAATACTTTTTAATGCCTCCACCGGATTAATTTTATCTAATGAACGGTCTGTGATAAAGTTTACAATAAATGCGAAGCTGATAGCAATCACTGCTGCAATCCCATAGCTGATTGGATATAAAGTTGTCTTAAAATATATAGACGGAAGATTTAAAATGGACATAATCCATTCTCCTAATACTTTTCCAAATGGAAAACCTAATAATATACCAATGCTGGTTAGAATTACGGTTTCTTTATTCACGTATAGATGCACTTCGTTATCATAAAAACCTAATACCTTAATTGTTGCCAGTTCTCTTTCACGCTCAGAAATATTAGTAGTAGCCAGTGCAAACAATACTACGAAGGCTAATGCCGCTGCCAGTATTATGATAATGTATACCACAAGGTTAATAATCTGGAATGCCGGTTCAAAATCATCCTTAAGACTATCTGTTGCAACTGCTGATAAAATACCCTCTTTTTCCGCTAACTCTTCTGCAAATTGCAACTGCTGGTCTGATGTGGCATTCAAAAGGATTAATGCTCCGTTGACTTCCGGCTCGCCAAAGAGTTCCTCATATTTTTCCCAGGTCATGTACACATTATTTCCAAGATAATTCATGACAATTTCGCTAACCTTTACTTCTGCCATATCCAGCTGCAGGGTTTGAATGGTCACTGCATCTCCTTTTTCAAAGCCTAAGACCTTGCTGGCATTAATAGTAAGAAAGATATCCTCTTTTCCAAGACTTACCTCTTTTCCAGATGCATCATATAACTTGATGTATTGTCCAAGTTCCATCTCATTTGGAACAACAATCAGCTGTATGGTCTCTTCTTTTCCTTCGGAATTGATAACTTTCACATTTGTAATCAAGGTATTTATATATTCCGTAACCCTCTCTTCTTCCTCTAAGTATTCCAGAAGCTTCTCATTCTCATCAGCCACTACCATAACATCATATTCATAAGTTTGTTCATATTGGAGAGGCATAAGTTCCGTTACCGTATCCTTAATCGTATAACCACAGATAAGAAGTGCTGTACAACCTGCAATTCCAAAAATTGTCATGAAAAATCGCTTTTTATAACGGAAAAGATTTCGTACTGTTACTTTATTCAGGAAAGATAATCTTTTCCACACAAAGGTTACTCTTTCTAATAATACCCGGGAGCCGGAACGTGGTGCTTTCGGCCGCATCAAAGATGCCGGCATATGAGATAATTCTGCACTACAGGAGACAATAGAGGAGCCTACAATTCCAACAATGAATAAAATAATTCCTCCAATACCATAAAGATAGTTAAAGGTCAGATGATACTCCGGCAGCTGATACATAACACCAAAAATAATAAATACAATCTTTGGCAGAAGTATAAAGCCCATAATATCACCTAAAATTCCGCCAAAAACACAGGCCAGCAATGCATAAATTATATACTTTCTGCGAATCTCCTTGTCCGAAAAACCAAGGGCTTTATAGGTTCCAATTAATCCCCTGTCTTCTTCTACCATTCGACTAATCGTAGTAAGACTAATTAGAATTGCAATCGTTAAAAACAATATCGGGAACGCATTTCCAATCGCTTCAATACAGGCTGCATCTGTCTTAATGTTCGCATAACCACTAAGAGAAGTTCGCGTTGAAATATACCAGTCCGTCATCTTAAGGTCTTCCACTTCTGCTTTCGCATCTGCAAGTTTTTCTTCCGCTTCTGCTTTCTTTTCTTCGTAAGTAATAAGATTCTCGTCTAATTCCTTCTGACCATCCTCTAGTTCTTTGCGTCCATCCGCTAACTCCTGCTCTGCATCAAAAAGCTCTGCTTTTCCGTCTTCTAATTCCTGCATCGCATCAAAAAGCTCTGCTTTTCCATCTTCTAATTCTTTTATTGCATCTGAAAGCTCTGCTTTTCCATCTGCAAGTTCTTTCTCTGCTTTTGCAAGTTCTTTCTTTCCTTTTTCCAGTTCCTTTTCGCCATCTTTTAACTGTTGTTCTGCTTTTGCAAGCTCGGTCTCTGCTTTTTCCAGTTCTATTTTTCCATTATTCAATTCCTGACGACTTGCTTCAAGAGTTGCACGACCGGCTTCAAGCTCTGCTCTTCCAGACGCAATCTCTGCCATAGCCGTTTCTTCTGCTTTCTCTAATTCCTCTAATCCAGCCTTTGCCTGCTCTATATATGCTTCCTGCCCAGGCAGTCCCTCCAGCTGTTCTATTAGCCCTTCTAATTTCTGTCGTTCCGAAACAAGCTGTGTTTTTGTATCATTTTCGGACTTTTCTAACTTCTGTTCGCCTTCATCCAGTTCTGCCTCGCCTTTTTCCAGTTCTGCCTCGCCCTCTTCAATTTCTTTCCAGCCGGCAGCAATTTCTTCTTTGGCAGTTTCGATTCCTTCCCAGCCATCGGCAATCTCCTGCTCTGCTTCGGCAAGCTTAGCTTTGGCATCTGCTATTTTCCTTTCACCATCTGCAAGTTCCTTTAAACCATCGGCAATTTCTGATTCACCATCTTCCACTTCCAGCCAGCCATCCGCAATTTCACGCTCACCCTCCGCAATGTCTTTTTTGGCATCTGCGATTTCTGATTCACCATCTTCCACCTCCAGCCAGCCATCGGCGATTTCTTCTTCGGCATCTGCGATTTCCTTATCCGCTTTGGCAAATGCTTCATCCATTTCTTTTTGGGCATCCGCAATTTTATCTAACGCTTCCCCTGTAACCGTTTCATATCTTGCCTGTTCTCTGTCTTTTTTTATGTTTTCTTCCAGATAGCTTACAATTTCTTCTACCTGCACCTCGTATTCATCCGAATAACATAAAAGTTCATCCGTATCTTTCAACGTCATGTACACCGCAGTATAAATATCACTCTCTACCGCATCCGGCAGCACAAAAAAAGTATAATCCGTTGTGGAGTTAGAACGAAATGCTACTGCTCCCTCATTGCTGTTAACATCTGTAATATCAATAACAACACCAGCAATTTTATAAGATGTATGTAAAAAATTCGGTGTTTCTGCTTCTTCCTCTACTTCAATTTCAAGGTCACTCTCTAATCCGTCTTCTTTCGTACCTGAAACCGTTTCTTCATCTTCTTTTAAATTTTCCTTCGTATCCTCTGAAACTTCTTCATCCTCAATATCTTCTTCAATCTCTACGAAGTCACCAATCCACTTCCCCGTCTCCGTTATATATTTCTCTGTAACTAATATTTCATCCGGCTTAACGGGCATTTCTCCTGCCAGAAGATATGGAACATTGATGTCCATCCCGCTTAAAACATTCACAACCGCCTGTTTCGTTTTATCCTCTACCGTCGTAAAAACATTTTCATTATAAGTCCCCTCCACTGCTTCTACGCCTTCAAGTTTTGACAGCACCTCAACATCTTCCCCAGTTAATCCCAGCGTCGATACTATGGTTATATCAAATAGATTATGTTCATCAAAAAAACGGTCTGCTGTATACCTTAAATCCTCACAGCTTGCTTTTAATGCAGACAGCATACATACTCCTAATGCCGCAATGAACATAATGGCAAAAAATCGTTTTTTTCCTTTTTTAATCGTTCGAAATATGTCCTTCGTATATGCTTTCATAGTTCTCCTTATTACCATTCAATCTCAGAAATTGATACAGGATTATCATTCTTGGTAATCTCAACTACTTTTCCACTTTTAAAACGTATCAGTCTGTCTGCCATTGGAGCCAGTGCCGAATTGTGCGTGATAAGAAGTACTGTAATATTTTCTTTCCGGCAGGTATCCTGCAGCAGCTGTAAAATCTGCTTTCCGGTGTTGTAATCTAAGGCTCCCGTAGGCTCGTCACAAAGAAGCAGTTTCGGATTTTTAGCCAGTGCCCTTGCAATAGATACTCTCTGTTGTTCTCCTCCGGAAAGCTGTGCCGGAAAATTATTCTTTCTTTCAGAAAGTCCGACTTTATCCAGTGTATCTGACGCATCCAAAGCATCCTTACATACCTGCACCGCCAGTTCTACATTCTCTAAAGCCGTCAGATTCGGCACAAGGTTATAAAACTGAAATACAAAACCGATATCTGTTCTTCTGTATCCCACCAGTTTCTTATTGTTATATTTGGTAATATCATTCCCATCTACTAAAATTTGTCCGCTGGTGGGCACATCCATTCCTCCTAAAATATTTAAGGCTGTGGTTTTCCCGGCACCGGAGGAACCTAAGATAACTGCCAGTTCTCCCTTTTCCACAAAAAAGCTGGCATCATTTAACGCCTTAATACTAGTTTCCCCAGAAATATATTCCTTTGTAATGTGATTAAATTCAATGTACGCCATTCCCTTTTCTCCTAAGTATTCCTCTACAATCCACAACAAAAGTTTCCTATTTTCATCCCAGGAATATCAACCGGGACTTTTTTCCTATCTTATACTTTATTATAAAATCTCACATTTTCATCCGTCAAGAAACTTACTCTAAAAAATGGAGTTTTTTATTAACTTTTTCTAAAAAAGCACCTCGTAATTCAGATATTATATCTGCCCTACGAGATGCTTTTCTTCTTTTTACGCTGTCATTATAAAAACTGCGCCCTAAAATCTTTCCTTATATTTTTTCTGTTTCTATTTTATGCAATGTGTCTTCTCTTATCGCCTGTCTTAACTCTTTTAGATAAGGAGAAAATTCTACTTTGTCATTTCCATAAGTTACATTTAACTCATACTCATGAGGAATCCAGGTATCCAGTGGAGACTCATTATGCTGAATTACCGCTTCTAATCCATCAATCGCCTTATAAATCTTCGCTTCCACTGTCTTACGTTCTGCCATCTCTTCATACAGTGTTCGCATTTCCTTCGCATATGTCTCCGGCAAAGAAGCTACCCACTGATATAAAAGTGTTTCTTCCACTTCTTCATCTGCCTTTGTCTTATCAAAAGTAGGAATATCCCCGGTAAATGCCTCTCCCAAATCATGAATCAGGCACATTTTTATTACTTTATCCATGTCTGCCTCTGGAAATTCATCCTTAAGAAAGTACGCCATCAATGCAGCTCTCCAGCTGTGTTCTGCAACACTTTCATGTCTGCCGCCGGAGGTGTAACAATGACGTGTTGCATCCTTTAATTTCTCTGCCACATTTAGTGCATCCAAAAGTTTTCTTACTTCCATTTTCTTTATCCCCTTTACTTATAATATTTTCCTAAAATTTAATTATCTAAAAATCGTATCTTGTTATCGTACAGTTTGCAACGCCAAAATTCCCATACTCCTCATTCGTCATTTCATAGAAATAGGACTGGATAACTCTGGCAATTCCATTATGGGCAACCAGTATGTAGGTCTTCTCGTCAGCTTCCATCTTTATATCATCTAACAAATTATAAATACGTTGTGCCAAATGAAGCATGGATTCTCCCCCATCATATCTGCATACAAACTGCTGCTTTGCCATCTTGAACTCTTCCCCGTCTCTGGCTGTGGATTCATATTTCCCAAAATTCTGCTCTCTTAATCGTTCTTCCGGGCGGGCCGGAATCCCTGTCATTTCTGAAATATGTCTCGCTGTTTCCGCCGCACGAATCAGTGGAGAATATAATATTTCATCTGCCCGCAGACCCTGCTCGATAAATTTCTTTCCCGTTTCTATTGCCTGACTATGTCCTAGTTCTGTCAGTTCAATATCTGTTGCACCGCAGATTTTATTTTCCACATTCCACAGACTCTGTCCATGTCTTACAAAATAAAGATGTCCCATTTTTCTTTCCTCCTGCTTTTTATTGTATACCTATTTTTGCGAATAGAATCCATTTCCGTTATATCCCAAAAAAGAAAACCGCATACTCCAATAGAATATACGGTATCTTAATTCATCATTATTCAAATTAAGCCTCTTCCGGCTTTTCAACTGCTGAAATTGCAGCTTTCTGCATAGGGATACGACAGTTCTTGTTGCTTCCAAACTCAACGATAACAGTATCATCTGTAATATCAATAACAGTGCCATAGAAGCCACTTGTTGTTAAAACTGTATCTCCTGTTGCAAGGTCTGCTAGCATTGCATTCTTCTTCTTCGCTTCCTTCTGCTGTGGACGAATCATTAAGAAATACATTACTGCAAATAATACAATCATCCATATAATTGTAAATGCACCAGACGCTGTTGCAGCACCTGCTTCTGCTGTTGCTAAGATTGATAACATCTTATTTCCTCCTAAATTAAATAACTTGTTCTATTCGCAAAACAGGAACCTCTCCTCTTTTGCAACTAATGAATATTGTACACAAAAGCCACGTTTTCGGCAAGGGCTTTAGGCAATTTAATGATAATTTTATATTTTTGCTTCCTTTTCACGATTAATCTGTCCCATTCCGTAAAGTTTCTCTTCTTTATAGGACTTGAAGTTTCCTGCATCCAACGCAGCTCTGATTTCTTCCATCATTGTATTGTAGAAATACAGATTATGAAGTACACATAATCTCATTCCAAGCATCTCCTTGGCTTTTAGCAGATGTCTCACATAAGCTCTGCTGTAACGACGACAAGTTGGACACTGGCAGCCCTCTTCAATCGGACGCATATCCTTTGCATATTTTGAATTAAAGAGATTAATTTTTCCCTGATTGGTATAAACATGTCCATGACGACCATTTCTTGTTGGATATACACAGTCAAAGAAATCGATTCCACGCTCTACACCCTCTAAAATATTGGCAGGAGTTCCTACTCCCATCAGATAGGTTGGCTTATTCTTTGGAAGGTACGGAACAACCTCATCTAATATATGGTACATTTCCTCATGACTTTCACCGACTGCAAGACCTCCTACTGCATAACCATCCAAATCCATCTCTGAAATTCTCTTCGCATGGTCAATTCGAATATCCGGCAGAATTGCTCCCTGATTAATACCAAATAACATCTGATTTTTATTTACAGTATCCTCTAAAGCATTCAGTCTGCTCATTTCTTTTTTACAACGCTCTAACCAGCGTGTCGTTCTTGCCACAGAAGCTTCCACATAGGAACGCTCTGCTAATGCAGGCGGACATTCATCAAATGCCATTGCAATGGTAGAACCAAGATTCGACTGAATCTGCATACTTTCTTCCGGTCCCATAAAGATTTTTGCTCCATCTATGTGGGAATGAAAGTATACACCCTCTTCTTTGATTTTACGCAGTCCTGACAGGGAAAAGACCTGAAATCCGCCGGAATCCGTAAGGATTGGCTTGTTCCAGGACATAAACTTGTGTAAGCCCCCCACTTCCTTAATCAGCTTGTCTCCTGTACGCACATGTAAATGGTAGGTATTGGATAACTCTACCTGACATTTAATCTGCTCTAAATCTTCCGTAGAAACAGCTCCCTTAATGGCTGCAACTGTTCCGACATTCATAAACACCGGTGTCTGGATATCTCCATGTACCGTATGAAAAACGGCTCTTTTCGCACGTCCTTCCTGTTTTAATAATTCATACATAAAATTTCCATGCCTTTCTTATCTCAATCAAACTTTTTTATTACCTGTTAATGCATCCAGTACCTCAAAATACTCTTCAAAGGTTTTCCGACAGCAGGATGGGTCATTGATTCTGATTCCCTCTGCCCGCAGACCAATCAGTGAAAATGCCATTGCCATACGATGGTCTTCATAAGTCTCCACCAGTCCCGGCTGTGGTTTTCCCGGATATATGGTTACTGCCGCTTCTTCTTCCTCACATTTAATTCCAAGTCTGGTAAGCTCTGTTACAATTCCATGAATACGGTCAGATTCCTGTAAACGAATATGACCAATACCAAAAATATGCACTTTTTCAGATGCAAAGGGTGCAATTGCAGCTAAGGTCATAGTCTGGTCAGAAAAATCATTCATATTGATATCAATACCCTTCAATGCACCATTTTCCGGTCCCGTTACCCGAACACCTTCTTCGGTATCACAAAGGCTGCAGCCCATCTGTTCCAGTACCGTCAAAAATTTCAAATCACCCTGGGTGTTATCCATGTGAACATTACGAACCACTGCACTTCCTCCGGTAATTGCCGCAGCTCCATAAAAATAGCAGGCTGCTGACATATCCGGTTCAATCTCATAATGTTTTAAGCTGTATACCGCACCGGCTTCTACCTGATAATTGGTTCCATCAAAGGAAACTTCAACCCCAAACTCCTTCATCATATTTCTTGTAATACGAATATAAGAGCCATCGGTTTTCTCACTTGTAATATGGATGCTTAAGCCCTGTTTTAGCATTGGGGAAATCAAAAGCATAGCACTTAAAAACTGTGTACTCTTGCTAATATCCAGTGAAACATCTACCTGTTCCTCCCGGGCAGCTCCCTTCATTCGAACCGGAAGAAATCCCTCCTCTTCCAGATAAGTTATCTCTGCTCCGATTCCGGAAAGAAGGTCAAACAATGGTTTCATTGGTCTTTTTTTCATTTGCTCGGAAGCATTGATTGTATACACACCATCCGATAGTCCCAGCATTGCCGTAAGGAAACGTGCCGCTGTTCCTGCACTCCCTACATAAATCTCAGCTTCTTTCTTAGGAATCCTTCCATTACAACCCTTAAGCTGTACCTTTTTCTCTGCCTCTGATATTTTAAGTTCAAATCCTAAGGATTCCAGAGAGCTTAAAAAATATCTGGAATCATCGGAAAAAAGCACTCCTTCTAATTCCACCGTATCTTCCGATAAGGCAGCAATCAAAAGTGCCCGGTTTGTCATACTCTTAGAGCCCGGTACTGTCACTTTCCAGTCAATTTTTTCTTTTACTTTTTTCACAAGATAACTTTCGCTCATCTTCTATTTTTCACCCTTTTTCATGTCAAATAATAAATTACTTTATCATATTTCTGTTGTCACGCAAAGCGAAATCTTTTATAATTAGTGAGAATGTGTAAAAATAAACCTTATGCGTGAATCGAATTCTATAGCCTGTCTATACCTATTCGCACACATACTTGTCTATCATACCACAAATTTGCACATTTACCTAATTAAAAATACAGCAAAATCTACAGGAATCATGCAGTATTCCTAATAAATACATTTGGAGGTGTCCTATGGCAGGATCTACATTTGGAAATATATTTAAAATTACAACCTGGGGAGAATCCCATGGAAAAGGGGTTGGTGTCGTCGTTGACGGCTGCCCGGCAGGTCTGTCTCTTTGTGAAGAAGACATTCAGAAGTTTTTAAACAGAAGAAAACCTGGTCAGTCCCGTTTTACGACCCCAAGAAAAGAAGATGACGCAGTTGAAATTCTCTCCGGTGTCTTCGAAGGAAAAACAACGGGAACCCCGATTTCCCTTGTGGTTTTTAACAAAGACCAGAAATCCAGAGATTATAGTGAAATCGCCTCCTACTACCGTCCCGGACACGCTGATTATACCTTTGATATGAAATATGGTTTCAGAGATTACCGTGGTGGTGGACGCTCCTCCGGCCGTGAAACAATCGGACGTGTTGCAGCAGGTGCCATTGCCGTTAAAATCTTAAATCAACTGGGTATCACATTTACTACCTATAGTAAATCCATTGGACCAATTGTCTGTGACGAAAAAAACTTTAACGCAGATGAGATTGGAAACAACCCAGTTTATATGCCGGATGCAGATGCCGCAGAAAACGCCATGGCTTATTTAGATGCCTGCATTGCAGAACAGAATTCCTCCGGCGGCGTTGTTGAGTGTATTGTGAATGGTGTTCCTGCCGGTATTGGCGACCCTGTTTTTGAAAAATTAAATGCAAATCTTGCAAAAGCTGTAATGTCCATTGGTGCAGTGAAGGGCTTTGAAATCGGTGATGGTTTCGACGTTGCCAAAGCAACCGGAAAATATAATAATGACGCTTTCCGCAGAAATGCCGATGGCTCGGTTACAAAAGCCACCAACCATGCCGGTGGCATTTTAGGCGGTATGAGTGATGGAAGCGATATTATTTTACGGGCTTCTATCAAACCAACCCCTTCTATCTCCGCGACACAGCAGACTATCAATAAGGATGGCGAAGAAATCGACATTAACATTAAGGGCAGACACGACCCAATTATTGTACCTCGGGCGGTTGTTGTTGTAGAAGCTATGGCTGCTATTACGATTTTAGATGCCATGTTTGCAAATATGAGTGCCCGCATGGATTCCTTAGAACAGTTTTATAAAAAACTATAAACTCATTTCTTTCCCCCAAAAACTTAGAAATGATTTCAAAAATCCCTCAGTTTCAAAACACGTTATGTTTTGAAACTGAGGGATTTCTATTTATATTACAGAAAATTTCTGTAAATTCACTTATTCATTTTTTAACTTTAAGATATAAATACAGTTTGGTTTATCAACCTTTACCGGTTTCCCTTTCCAAATAGAATATTTTTTCTCAAAATCAATCTCATAGAACATAATGTCATTGGAATTATTGTTCAAGGTCAGATAATGTTTTTCATCCGGTAATATAGCCAGCATCTTTGGATAATCACTGTTTACCATTGTGGTAAATACTTGTGTAAGCATACCGGTTTCTCTATCAATTTCAAAGCAGACAACTGAATTTACACCGGAGTTACTGCAGAATAAATACTTTCCGGATTTGGAAACCTCCATACCGGATGCAGCACATACATCATCATCCTTTGGACGAATTGTTGAAACAGTCTGAATTTTTTCAAACATTGGCATATCATCAACAACATCATATTTATATACTTCTATCATATTCATTAATTCATAAAGAATATAAGCAAATTTACCATCTCTGGAGAAACGAATCATACGTGGTGCTGATTCTAACAGGCCTCGAACGATATCTACCAGTTTTAATTTACCATTCTCATAATCCACACGGTAAATTTTCACCTGATCCAGTCCATTATCAACTGCACATAAGAATTTCTGTTCCGGTGTTAATTTGACACAATCCACATGTGGAATATAGTTACGCTGTGCGATACTTCTTCCCATTCCTTTATGGAAAATTCCATCTGCGATTTCCCCAATACCGCCATCTTCGCGCAAGTTCATCATGGTAACACGTCCATCATGATGACCACCAACAAACAAATAACGGTTCTCGTCATCTACCTCCACATAGCAGCCTCTCATTCCGCCAATCCACTGGTCATTAATCGGCTCTAAGTCGCCATCCGGCAAGATAAGAAAAGCTTCTACACCCTCATCTGCTATGGAATAAAGATAACGACGATTCTTTGATACCACTAAATCAGAAGGATTGTTAATCGGAACAACCTTGCGTTCCGTCATTGTTCCTTTTTCCATATCTACATCATAGATATGAATTCCCACACTATTCTCATGTGTGTAAGTTCCCACATAAGCAACATACTTCTCCTCTGCCATACGCTTCGCCTCCTAAGTCTACTCTTCTTTCCTGCGTAAAATGTCATACATATCCAATGGCTGCCCCAAATCAATATATAATACCTGCTTTGGATGTGGCGCAGAATCCATCTCTTTTCCAGTCTCATCTAAAATTCTTTTCACGGTAACAAGTACATTCTGTCCATCCGGCTTCATTACTTCGATTTCCTCGCCAACCGAAAACTTGTTTCGCTGTTCAATCCGATAAAGACCTTCCTCATTCTGCTCCCCAACAATACCTAAATATGTATATTCTTTTACATAGGTATTACTATCATAAATCTGTGCCTCGTCTGATGGTTTTCCATAGAAGAAACCTGTTGTAAACTGACGATAAGTACAGTTTGATATCTGGTCTAAATACCATGGCATATTCTGCTGATAAAGCTCTGGCGACTGCTTATAATCGTCTAATGCCTTACGATATGTTCTTGCAACTGTTGCAACATAAAGCGCAGTCTTCATTCTGCCTTCAATCTTTAAGCTGTCAATTCCTGCATCAATAATATCCGGAATATGTTCAATCATACATAAATCCTTCGAATTAAAGATATAAGTTCCACGCTCATTTTCATATACCGGTAAATATTCGTTTGGACGTTTCTCTTCAACAACTGCATATTTCCAACGACATGGATGAGTACATGCCCCCTGATTTGCATCTCTTCCGGTAAAGTAATTAGATAATAAACATCTTCCGGAATAAGAGATACACATTGCTCCATGAATAAATGTCTCTATTTCCAAATCATCCGGAATATTAGCACGGATTTCTTTAATTTCTGCTAAAGAAAGTTCTCTGGCAGAAACCACTCTTTTTGCTCCTAAGGCATGCCAGAAATGGTAAGTTCCGAAATTCGTATTATTCGCCTGTGTACTTACATGACGTTCAATTTCCGGACAGACTTCCTTTGCTATCTGGAACACCCCCGGATCTGCAATAATTAATGCATCCGGTTTTATTTCTTTCAACTCTTCAAAATATTCTCTCACACCTGTCAAATCACTGTTGTGCGCTAAAATATTTGCTGTAATATATACCTTTACATCATGTTCATGGGCGAATGCAATTCCTTCTTTTATCTCTTCCATCGTGAAATTCTTTGCCTTTGCCCGAAGACCAAAGGCCTCTCCACCAATGTAAACTGCATCTGCACCAAAAATAACTGCTATTTTTAAAACCTCAAGGCTGCTTGCCGGTACTAATAACTCCGGTCTTCTCATAATGTATCCTGCCTTTCTATTACTATAACACTTTTTAACTATTTTTTCACGCTGACTGTTATACCATCACCTACCGGAAGAACAGAAGTCACCAGTTCTTCATGATGTGTCAGTTCATACAAATAATCCCTCATTCTTTTATGAATCGTTCTGTTACGTCTTGTTACTACAAATCTGGATTCGATAATATCTCCATCCTGTAACACATTATCAGAAATCAATATTCCGTCTTTCTTTAATAACCGCATAACTTCCGGCATAAAGTGGATATACTGCCCCTTTGCCGCATCCATAAAAATAAAATCAAAGGGTTCTTCTATGGTTTTTAATACCTCTGCCGCATCGCCCTCCAGCAGTGTAATCTGTTCCTCTTTTCCTGCTCTTTTAAAATTCTCTCTGGCAATTGGAATTCTTTTCTCATAATTCTCAATTGTCACAATCTGACAGGCGGCAGGGTTATATTCTGCCATTAATATTGCAGAAAAACCAACTGCTGTTCCAACCTCTAAAATTCGAAGGGGTTTCTTAATTGAAAGAATCAGTTTCAAAAAAGTCTGCATCTCCTTACGAATAATTGGAACGTAGGTTTCAATTGCCTCTTTTTCTATTTCATCTAAAATCTCTGTATTTCCTGTATCAAGAGAATTGATATAGGTTACCAGTCTTTCATCAACTATCACGTCTATTCTCCCGACTCAGTTTCTGTATTCTCTGTATCTTCTGTACCAGTGGACATGACAATCATCATTTCTTTTGCTTCCATCGAAGTATTTAAGGTATAAGTACCCGGGCGAATTTTTTTGGTGTAAGCCGACAATTTTAACTGTGCATAAAAAAGCTCGCCATCCTTTACCAAGCCCTTTTCTTCTAAATGTTTTCCAACATCGAACTCTGTCATATCCTCAGAAATCTGTACTACAACATCTGTTCCCGGAGCAGCCGAAACCGGCTCCTCCGTAAATACACGATATCCAAATTCATAACAGTAAGTTCCTACTTTAAAAAGTCCGATTACAACTAAAAGCATAACTAATATTGAAAAACTGATGCTCACAAATTTAAAAATAACTTTTTTCATATCCATTTCCGTAATCATCCTATCCTATACTTCCATAATAATTGGCATGATCATCGGTCTTCTCTTCGTTTCCTTCCATACAAAATCCCCAAGAGAATCTTTTATCTCCGTCTTAATCTTGCCCCAGTCTGTAATTCCTCTGTCCATACAGTACTGCATCTTTTCATCCAGAATCTGTTTTGCTTCTTCCATCAGACTTTCTGAGCCTCTGACGTATACAAAACCTCTTGATACAATATCTGGTCCTGCAAGAAGCTGGCCAGAACCACCTTCCAAGGTTAATACAACGATAATAATTCCATCCTCAGCGAGATGTTGTCTGTCCCGAAGTACGATATTTCCGACATCTCCCACGCCAAGTCCATCTACCATAATATCGCCAACATGCACTTTTCCGGTAACTTCTGCCCTCTCTTCATCTAATTCTAATACATCGCCAGAAGAAAGAATAAAAATGTTATCCTTATTAATTCCCAGTTCTTCTGCAATATGAGCCTGGGCAATCAGATGTCTGTATTCTCCATGCACCGGAATTGCATATTTTGGTCTTACCAAAGAATAAATTAACTTAATTTCTTCCTGGCAGGCATGACCTGATACATGTACATCCTGGAAAATTACATTTGCACCTTTCATAGCCAGTTCATTAATAATATTAGAAACTGCCTTCTCATTTCCCGGAATTGGATTTGAGCTGAATACAATCGTATCATTTGGTTTAATGGTTACTTTCTTATGAATTCCGGCTGCCATACGGGACAATGCTGCCATAGATTCTCCCTGACTTCCGGTGGTAATAATAACGGTCTTTTCATCCGGGTAACTCTTTAATGCTTCTATATCAATCAGAGTATTGTCCGGTATACTGATGTAACCAAGCTCTGTTGCCGTTCCAATAATATTAACCATACTTCTGCCTTCTACAATTACCTTACGGTCATGCTTATAGGCTGCATTAATAATCTGCTGCACACGGTCTACATTCGATGCAAAGGTAGCAATAATAATTCTTGAATTTTTATTTTCCTCAAAAATTTCTTCGATAGTTCTGCCGACTGTCTTTTCTGACATGGTAAAGCCCGGACGCTCTGCATTGGTACTGTCACACATTAATGCCAGAACTCCTTTTTTACCAATTTCACCAAAACGCTGTAAATCAATAGCATCACCAAATACCGGTGTATAATCTACCTTAAAGTCACCCGTATGCACTACTGTACCTGCCGGTGAATAAATTGCTAATGCTGCTGCATCCTGAATACTGTGATTTGTCTTGATAAATTCCACACGGAAGCATCCAAGATTAATATGCTGACCATATTTTACTACTTTACGCTTTACTTTTGTCAGCATGTTGTGTTCTTTTAATTTGTGCTCAATAATACCAATTGTCAATTTTGTTGCATAAATTGGTACATTAATATCCTTTAATACATAAGGGATTGCTCCAATATGGTCTTCGTGACCGTGGGTAATAAAAAATCCCTTTACTTTTTCAATGTTGTCTTTTAAATATGTTACATCTGGGATGACAAGATCGATTCCGTACATATCATCCTCTGGAAATGACAGACCACAGTCTACGACAATAATACTGTCTTCATATTCAAAGGCTGTAATATTCATTCCAATCTGCTCTAAGCCGCCGAGTGGAATAATCTTAAGCTTTGAAGTCTGTTCCTGATTCTTCAATTCTATTCCTCCATTATTGTTTCCGTTCATTTCTTCTACATCAATCTCTGTAATTTTTTCAACTTTTTTTGCCGGTTTTCTTACAGCTTTTTTCTTTATTTCTTTTGCTGGCTTCTCTGCAACAGTTTTCTCTTTTGTCTTTGCTACTTTCTTCGAAGGCATCTTGTCTTCTGTTGTCTTCTCTGTAGCCTTATTCTCCTGTACCTTTACAGACTTCTTAGAAGATGTCTTGTCTTTTCCTTCCACCTTCTTCACAGTACGCTTCTTCTCCTGTGGCTTTACTGTTTTCTTTGAAGATGTTTTCTCTGACATCTCTTTTGTCTTCTTATCAGCTTTCTCCGCTGTTTTCTTTTCGGTCACTTCTGACTTACTTTTTTTCGTTCTGGTTTTTTTGACGTTCTCTTTCTGTACAGGTTCTTCTTTCATATTCTTGTTCACGTCAACCTTCTTCTCTTCTTTTTTCATTTTTTTCAATAACTCGTCTTTAATACTCAATATCCGCATCCTCTATTAATTCTGCAAACACCTTGCCAAGAGCTGTCAGCTTCGCATCGTCTTCTACCATTTCATATACGACGTTCTCATTGTCACCTGAAATCTCCTGCAAAATATATGCATCACTATCTCCATCTTCTTCTTCCGTTACTAAAAGATATTTTCCCCCATTAATCTGTGTTTCTTCCACAACAAAAAATTCTACTTCTTCTTTTGTTTCCGGGTCATTAAATTTTACTTTTTCCATACCACTAACCTCACGCTATTCCTTTTCTTCCGGATGCATCTGCAAATAATCAAGGTATCCTTGTAAAATGAACACAGCCGCTATCTCATCCACATATTTCTTACGATCTTCTCTACGGATTCCACTCTCCATCATATGACGATCTGCCGAAACAGTTGTTAAACGCTCATCCCATAATACAACAGGAAGTCCTGTTCTTCGCTCTAACATCTCTTTAAATTCTTTTGTTTTCTCGCAGCGTTCCCCTTCCGTATTATTCATATTCTTTGGGTAACCTAACGCAATTCGTTCCACCTTGTACTCTGCAATTATCTCTTCGATTCTTGCTAAAGTCTGACGCAATTTATTAGGGGACTGTCTTCTTACGATTTCCAGTCCCTGCGCAGTTAATAAAAGCTCATCACTAACTGCCACTCCGACAGTTTTTGAGCCAAAATCCAAACCTAATATTCTCATATGTTCTCCAATTCCGAAACGCACTTCTCCCCCTAGAAATAAAGAAAAGCGCATGTAAAGATACACATCAGAAACAATCGCTTAATTCCAGCGATTGTTCTTAATGTATGCCTTTAAAACTTCTTCTACTAATTCATCACGTTCTACTTTCATAATCAGACTTCTCGCATTATTATGACTGGTAATATAAGTTGGATCTCCAGACATAATATATCCAACAATCTGATTCACCGGATTGTAGCCTTTTTCACTTAATGCCTGATATACTATCTCAAGCACGTCTTCTACTCTAAGCTCCGGTCCTTTTTCAACTTTAAAATACTGTGTATTATTGATGTTCTGCATATTTGTCACGCCCTTACAATTGCTCTTTTCAAATTGTCTTAAATACAGGATCAATTTATCTCAAAAGCATTACTACATTTATTCTAATATAGTTTGTCCTAAAATTCAACCATAAGATAGATATCTCCTGTCAGTCTTTCTTTAATTACTCCCGTAATAAACTGATTGGAAATATTTTCCTCGGATGGAACCGCTACTTTCACATATTCTCTGGTATAACCCACAAAATATTGTTTTCCCTCATGCATATAAGCCTCTTCCATAAGAACTGTAACCCTTTTTCCACAATAATATTCACGGAATTCTAAAGACATCTGCTCTTCTAATTCCAAAAGAAGGGCACTTCGTTCTTTTTTTACATTTTCCGGAATCTGCTCCGGCATTACAGCCGCTTTTGTGCCTTCTCTCTTAGAATATGGGAAAATGTGCATTTCATAAAAATGAATTTTTTCCAGATATTTTCTGGTTGTCTCGAATTCTTCCGCAGTTTCTCCCGGGAAACCGGTGATTACGTCAGTGGTAATTGCCGGATGTTCAAAATACTTGCGTAAAATCTTACATCCCTCTTCATATTCAGCGGTGTCATAACGTCTGTTCATGCGTTTTAAGGTTTCATCACAGCCACTTTGTAATGACAGATGGAAATGAGGACAAATTTTTTCCATTTCCGAAAGCGCCCTTGCAAACTCCTCGGTTACGATTCGCGGTTCTAAGCTTCCTAAGCGGATTCGTTCGATTCCTTTTACTTCATGAACCTTTGTAATTAATTCTAACAGACTACTGTCATTATCCACACCATAGGAACTTAAATGAATTCCTGTTAATACAATCTCTTTAAATCCATTTGCTGCAAGTCCCTTTACTTCTGTCAACACATCTTCTAACTTTCTGCTTCTGACCCTTCCTCTCGCAAATGGAATAATACAATAACTGCAAAACTGGTTACATCCATCCTGCACCTTAATAAAGGCTCTGGTATGGGATGCGCCTTCCGGTTTTGCCGGATTCTCCCAGAACAGTTCTTCATATTCCTGTTTTTCATGATTAATGTCTACAATACTGTGACATTTTTTATGGGTTTTCTCATGCTCTTCTAAAAGAGCTACTAACTCATGCTTTTTATTATTTCCGATTACAATATCAATGGTATCATCCACCAATGCCTGAGCTTCCTTCGTCTGCACATAACAGCCTGCCCCCACAACAATTGCTTCCGGATTCATCTTTTTCGCTTTATGAAGCATCTGACGGGATTTACGATCTGCCATATTTGTAACGGAACAGGTATTAATCACATAAACGTCTGCATACTCGGTAAATGGTACGATTTCATAGCCTGCTTTTTCTAAATACTGCTGCATGGCTTCTGTTTCATATGCATTTACTTTACATCCCAAATTATGCAGTGCTGCCTTTTTATTTTCTTTCATAATCTATAAAAATATACCTTTCTTTCTGTTGACTTTTCCAGTAAAAACCTTTACTATAAAAATAAATTAGATAGTACTTAAGGAGGTTCTTATAAGATGAAGACAGTACAGATTTCTTTAAACTCTATTGACAAAGTTAAATCCTTTGTTAACGCAATTACTCAGTTTGAATTCGATTTCGATTTAATCTCTGGAAGATACGTTATCGATGCAAAATCTATCATGGGTATCTTCAGTTTAGATTTATCTAAACCAATCGATTTAGCTATCCATGCTGAGAGCAATCTTGATGAAATCATGGAAGTTTTAAAACCATACTTAATCTAGGATTATTTCCTTGAAGTATCCATTCGATTTCATTCAAATGTAATGAAAGATATTAGCCACAGGTTGCCTGTGGCTTTTCTTTTGCACTTCTGGAGACTTTCGCTTCGAAAGTCTCCTAGGATGCGCAGCTACGCGCGCTTGAACTGTCACAACTTTAAGTTCGCTTCTACTCTGCTTCTACACGAATCACTTCTACAGAATCAATCGCTTCCTGCATTAACTGGTCAATTTTCTCTGCTAATTTCTTTTCATCGTTATGAATCACATTTAAGCTTGGTTTTGTCACCGGATGCTTTGCCACGAAAATGGTACAGCAGTCTTCGTATGGTAAAATCGAAGTTTCATATGCCCCGATTTTCTCAGAAATTGTTACAATCTCCTGTTTATCAAATCCAATTAACGGACGATATACCGGCATGGTACATACTTCATTCGTTGCTGCAAGAGACTGCATGGTCTGGCTTGCCACCTGTCCGATACTTTCCCCAGTAATCAGTCCCAGACACTTCTGTTCTTTTGCAAAATACTCAGCCAGTTTCATCATGTAGCGGCGCATAATGATAGTAAGTTCCTCATGCGGACACTGCTCATAAATGTAAAGCTGAATATCTGTAAAATTAACAATATGAAGATTGATTGGTCCGGAATATTTTGCAACAATTTTTGCAAGGTCCACAACCTTCTGTTTTGCTCGCTCTGAAGTATAAGGTGGAGCATGGAAATAAGTTGCATCAATGCCTACGCCACGTTTTGCAATCATCCAGCCTGCAACCGGACTGTCGATACCACCGGATAATAAAAGCATTGCTTTTCCATTGGTTCCAACCGGCATTCCACCCGGTCCCGGAATAATGGTTGAATATAAGTTAATTTTATTTCTGATTTCAACACAAATTACGACTTCCGGATTGTGTACATCTACGCTGGTTTCCGGATATGCTTCTAAGATTTTTTCTCCCAGTGCTGCATTAATTTCCATGGATTCCATTGGATAATTTTTTCTTGCACGACGGGCATTCACCTTAAAAGTAAAGTTTTTATTTTTGTATACTTTATCTACATAAGAAAGTACTTCTTCTGCCAGTTTATCAAAGCCCTCGTCTTCTAACAGAACTACCGGACAGATTCCTACGATACCAAACACACATTTCAATGCTTCTACTGTCTCATCAAAATCGTAGTCACTTAAGGTATCTACATAGATTCTTCCCTGCTCTTTACGAACAAGAAATTCTCCATCCACTTTCTTTAATGCAAGGTTAATCTGGCTGACAAGTGCGTCTTCAAACAGATAACGGTTTTTTCCTTTGATTGCGATTTCCGCATATTTAATCAAAAATGATTTATACATGTTTTCTCCCTTTTACTTTCTTGTATATTTCCGAAGTGTTGGCACGACCTCGTTTAACACTTCCAGTGCATAGTCGATTTCTTCTTCTGTTGTATTTACACAAAAACTAAATCGTATGGTGGAATCCAGCAGATTCTTTTTCAAACCGATACTGGTTAAAGTATGGCTTACGGATGGCTTGTTCGAAGAACAGGCACTTCCTGCTGAAACATAAATTTCTCTATCCTCTAAGGTATGAAGCATTACTTCGCTTCGAACGCCGTCAATGCTGACACTTACAATCTGCGGTGCTGAATCTTTTCCGGTACGACCATTGATAGTAATTCCCTCAATCTTTTTTGCACCTTCCACAAAACGTTCTTTTAAACGGTAAAGGTGTTCTATTTTCGCCTCAAAATCTTCATAAATTTCAACTGCTGCTTCTGCTAATGCCGCTACTCCCGGTACATTTTCTGTACCGGAACGCATTCCCTTCTGCTGTCCACCGCCATAAATCAACGGTTTGATTTTGGTTTTATCTTTCACAAATAAAAATCCGGTTCCCTTTGGAGCATGAATTTTATGACCGCTGACAGAAAGCAAATCAATTCCCATTTTCTTTGGATAAATACGATATTTTCCATAGGCCTGTATTGCATCTACATGGACTAAGGTTTTTGAATTCTTCTCTTTAATTACTTTCACTGCATCTTCGATTGGCTCTACTGCTCCGATTTCATTATTGACCATCATAAGAGATACTAAAATAGTATCATCACAGACTTCCTTTTCCAGCTCTTCTAAGGAAATCAGTCCATCGGAATCTACCTTCAGATAAGTCACACGAAATCCCAGTTCTTCTAAATATGCCAATGGTGCTGACACCGACGGATGTTCAATGGAAGTTGTAATAATATGGTTTCCTGCCCGCTTATTTGCTAAAGCACAGCCAATTAATGCCATATTATTGGATTCTGTTCCACCGGAGGTAAAAAGAATCTCTTTTTCCTCTACCTTTAGGGTCTTTGCAATTTTATTTTTTGCTTCTTTGATATATTTTTCTGCCTCTACACCTTTCATGTGCAGGGAAGATGGATTCCCGTAGTCCTCCATTAAAAGCTGTACCATAAGATTCTTGGCCCGCTCACTGCAGCGTGTGGTTGCTGAATTATCTAAATATGCCTGCATATTAATATCTTATGCCCTTTCTAACTTACTTTTCTAAATGATACACAAGTATCGACAAGGTTGTCATACCCGCCGTTTCTGTTCTTAAAATCCGTTTTCCTAAAGAAATAAGCTGCATGTCTTCTTTTACCATCGCAATTTCTGAAGCGTCAAAGCCGCCCTCCGGGCCGATAAAGATGCCTATGCTCTCTCCCGGCTTAATTGCTTCAATGGCTTCCTTTGTTGCCTGCATGCCCCGCTCATTCTCATAAGGAACAAGCTTTACATCCAGTTCTTTTGCTGCATCAACTGCCTGCTTATAGCTTAATGGCATTCGGACAGTTGGTATCAGACTTCTTTTGGACTGCTTTGCCGCACTTTCTGCAATCGCCTGCCACCTTGCCACTTTAGCGGATGCTTTTTTTTCATCCAGCTTTACGACACAGTTCTTCATGGCAACCGGGATAATCTCATAAACGCCTAATTCTACTGCCTTCTGGATAATCAGCTCCATTTTATCATTTTTCGGAAGTCCCTGAAAAAGATATATTTTGCAGGGAAGTTCTGTATCCTCTTTATATTCTTCAAGAATGGAAGCCCGCACCATATCCTCTGTTATTTCAGATATTTCACACAAATAGTTTTTCCCTGATTTACTGCTGATACGCACTTTTTCTCCAAGACGCATACGAAGCACATTACGGATATGATTCACATCACTTCCTTCAATCAACGCAGCCTCTGGTGTTATCTGTCCGTCCTCTACAAAAAACTGATACACCTTTCTTCCTCCTGCTAGTTCTTGCGGGCGGTAATGTTTACCCATTCGCCCTGATGATTAATCTCCACAACTGTAAGTCCTGCTTTTTCAATTGCAGTCTTTACTTCATTTTCTTTAAAATCAATAATACCGGAAGTAATAAAGTATCCGCCGGATTTTAGGCGGTCAGGAATTACCGGTGCCATTGGAATAATAACATCTGCTAAAATATTTGCCACAACGATATCATATTCCTCTGTTCCGACCTTTTCCTGTAATTCTGTATCATCAATCAGGTTTCCAATATAAAAGGTTCCTAAATTCAGGTCTAAATGGTTTACTTCCATATTCTCTCTGGTAGAAGTCATACAATCCTTATCTAAATCGGTTCCCACAACTTCACGGGCACCAAGCTTTAATGCCACAATGGATAAAATACCGCTTCCACAGCCGACATCTAATACCTTTGGAGAAGGATTTGCCGGTGTATACTCCGCATTTCCGCGAATATATTTTAACAGCTGACGAATACACAGCTGTGTTGTCTCATGCTTTCCTGTTCCAAAGGATACGCCCGGGTCAATTTCAATTAAGAACTTGTCCTTATCCTCTTCCTTTAATTCTTCCCAGGTTGGTTTGATTAAAATATCATCAATATAGAAGGAACTGAAAAACTGTTTCCAGTTGTTAATCCAGTCTAAATCCTCTGTCTTATCAGAAGTAATTGTTCCTGTTCCGACATCTACGATTTTTCTTAAATCCTCTAATGCAATTTTCACCTGTTTTAATAATTCCGTATCATCCTCGCCATTATCCTCTAAATAGAAGCTGACGTGGCTTACACCATCATCTGGCGGCAGTTCCGGCAGGAAGTCAATAAACATCTCTGACTGGTCTTCCTTTGTCAGTGGAATATTGTCCTCAATTTCCACACCTTCAATTCCTAATTCCATCAACATAGAACTCATAAAATCCTCTGCTGCTGTTGTTGTTTCAATTGTATATTTATTCCATCGCATTTATTTTTCCTCCTGCATAAGTCTTTTCTACTTATCTTCTATCACATAGGTGTGTGACGCTTTTTACTATAATAATTTCTTACAAAACAATAGACATACTATCACAAAATCGCTTTAGATGCAAACATCCGTTGCATTTTCACCCGAATTTCTATTACTTTCCCTATAAACAGATAAAAAGCTTCTTAAAGATTGTATTTCTACTGTCTGCCCTCAACAATTTTCTTTAATATTTCAAATAAAACTGCTGTATCAATCGGTTTTGCAATATGACCGTTCATCCCTGCATTAAATGCCATGCTTATATCCTCTGTGTAAGTATTCGCTGTCATAGCATAAATCGGAATGCTTGCCGCATCCGCATGCTGACTGTTTCGGATTACCTTCGTTGCCTCATAACCATCCATGTCCGGCATTTGAATGTCCATTAAAATAGCTGCATACTCCCCCTGTCCCGATTCTTCAAACATTTCCCAGGCTCTCTTTCCATTTTCTGCCCGGTCCATCTTCATATGAACAAGTTCCAGTAATTCATACACAATATCCGCATTAAAATCATTATCTTCTGCCACAAGCACCTTATACCCTGTAAAATCAAATTCCTCCAGTTTTACCTCCTGCACCATTTCCGGTTCTGATTCCATGGTTTCTTCCTTTCCTGTTTTTACAATTTCAAATGGAATGCTTGCTAAAAAAGTTGTTCCATATCCCTTTTCCGACTGGCAGGATATCGAACCGGACATCAATTCCACAAGATTTTTGGCAATGGAAAGTCCCAAACCGCTTCCTCCATATTTTCTGGCAGTCTCTGCATCCTCCTGCTCAAAGGGAAGAAAAAGTCTTCCCAGCATTTCCGCTTCCATTCCCGGTCCGGTATCCTGTACACTAAAATTAAAAAAGTATTTACCATCCTTTTGAGAAACTTCTTTTACATCAACAGTCACTCTGCCCCCTGCCGGTGTAAATTTATATGCGTTTGAGATAAGGTTTATCAGCACCTGCCTTAAGCGCAGTTCATCCCCAACAAGCCATTTATTCCTTACTGTTTCTGCATTCAGCACAAAATCAATCTTTTTCTGCCTGTACTGAGCACAATATATCGCAAAAATCGAATCCAGCGTATGACCAAGATTAAAAGGCTGATAAGCAATCTTTAACTTATTGCTTTCAATTGCAGACATATCCAGCACATCATTAATAATATCCAGCAAATGCTTTGCAGACACCTCAATTTTACCCAGATATTCCTCTACGCGATTAGGCTCCGTCGTATAGTTTTTGCAGATACCGGTAAGCCCGACAATCGCATTCATCGGTGTACGGATTTCATGACTCATCCTTGCCAAAAATTCACTTTTCGCCGCATTCGCAGCATTCGCCTGAGAGACTGCCTGCGCCAGTTCTTCATTCTTCAGACGCATATTCTCATAATTGTGTCTTCTCATTATAACGCCCCCTATCATCATCGAAAAAACAATAAATAATAAGGTTGCAATAATGATAATCGGTCTACGAAATTCATAGAGCATATCCAGCCATGTATACTCATATCCATTGGTTACTGTATGATTCACAGTAAACTGTAATATTTCCTTCTCACTAATGGCAGAAATACCTTTATTTATAATATTAATCAGCGCCTTATTTTCTTCTGTCTTATTTCCAACAACCGCCATTTCCTCTTCCATTAAAAAAGTAGGAAGTACTGTTATTTCTTCAAAATACGGTTTTTGAAGCAAAGGGGTCATAACATTTACATTTTGTGCCATAAAATCCACTTCGCCATGTTTTACCATAG
This sequence comes from uncultured Roseburia sp., assembly GCA_964390485.1. GTDB lineage: Bacteria > Bacillota > Clostridia > Lachnospirales > Lachnospiraceae > Roseburia. The sequence goes on from CAYMIS010000029.1 coordinate 25,209, forward strand.
CCAGACATTCTTCTGTATTATATGCTTCCACCACCTCAAACTGTGGGGCATTCATTGTAATATAACTTTTTAAAGCAGTATAACTTTTCGGAATTGCAAGAGTATAAGTTCCTTCCGGTGCATCAACTTCATAATTTGTATTTCTCATACAGGCAATTGCAACTTCATCTGTGTACATAACATCTGAAAGTACATACTTATTTCCCTGAAATGCCGGATTTTTCTCCATAATTCCTGCAATGAATGTATTCGGATTCTTCTCCAGGAAATTCATTGCCGTCTGCCCCTGCTCCATCATCACATATTCAAATTCCAAACCGGTTTTTTCAGACACTCTTGTCATAATATCTACAATAATTCCATCCGGCTGCTGTTCCTCATTTACATAAGAAAAGGGTTTCCGATTCGGAATAAACGCCACTTTGACAACCGCTGCATTTTCAATAACCTCCAGTTCATCCTTGGTAAAGCTTGCTTCCGCATAATAGCCCCTGCCTTCGTAATATTTGTCATATAAATCTGCCGCAAAAAATGGCTTTTCTGAGATTATCTGTGCTACCGCTTCATCCAGTTCATTCATTAATGCACGATTTGTCCGGGACGTAATAAAATAATAAGGGTCCGAGCCAAAACGGCTGACAATTTTATACTCCGTCTTCATTACAAGACTTCCGATTACAACGGCGTCTACCGTTTCCTCCTCTAATGCTTCAAAGCAGGCCTGAGTAGTATCATAAGTATACAAGTCATAGGAAAAATTCTTCATTTCTGCAAAATGTTCAAACTCTTCATTCTGGAACGCATCCAAAAGACCTGCTACCTTCATTCCATTAAAACTCTCATAATCATTGTAAAAATAACGCGCTTCATCTCCTCTGACATACAAAAGATTTGCTTCCGAACCAGACATATACTTCGAATACACAAACCGTTCTTCTCTTTCCTCCGTCCACTGGGCATGCATCAGAAAATCAATTTCTCCCATTTCCAGCTTCTCTAGCAGATTATCCCAGCTGCCATATACAAATTCATACTCCCAGTCTGTATATTTTGAAACCTCCTCTAAATACTCAATTCCATAACCGGAATAAGTACCATCTTCATTTTTATCAATAAATCCTTCAAAATCCGTATAGCCTATTCGGATTGCTCCCTCTGCCTCTTTTGCATATATCGGCATAGTGGTAAGAATACTTCCAACTATGCATAAAAATACTAATATTTTTATTATCGTACTTTTTCTATTCTGTTTCATTTTCCCCACTCTTCTCCTTACTTCACTTTTTATCTATCCATTTTCCCTTGTTACCCCAATAATTTTCCCATACTTTTTTCCTAACGCCATTATAGCAAATTCAATTATGAAAAAAAATCCATTTTTCCAAAATAATAGTTTCCCTGCTTTTCCGTCAAAGATATTTATGAAATTTCTCATAAATTAAAAATGCAAATATTAACCGTTATACAAACTCTTGATTTCTGCTTGACGTAATTCTTTCTATGCTTTAAAGTTTTTATAGACAAGCACCCGTGTATTTGGGCGTTAGAAAAGGGAGGAATTATTAAATGGAAAAAATTGCAAGTTTCACCATTGATCATATCAAATTAGAACCAGGCATTTATGTATCCCGCAAAGACCATATCGGAAAGGAAATCATCACAACCTTTGATTTGCGCATGACTTCACCTAACGATGAGCCGGTTATGAATACTGCGGAAATGCACACTATTGAGCATCTTGCTGCAACTTTTTTAAGAAATCATGAAATTTATAAGGACAAAACCATTTATTTTGGTCCTATGGGATGTCGTACCGGTTTTTATTTACTTTTAGCCGGTGACTATGAATCCAAAGACATTGTTGATTTGATGATTGAAATGTTTACTTTTATCCGGGATTTCCACGATGAAGTACCTGGTGCTAGTGCTAAAGACTGCGGCAATTACTTAGATATGAATCTGGGCATGGCTAACTACCTTGCTAAACGCTATTTAGAAAACACATTATGCGTGATTGACGAAAAGCATTTAATTTATCCGTAAAACAGGGACGCAGCCTTTTTTCCGGAAAATGGGGACGCAGCCTAAATTTCAAAATCTCACTTATAGGATTTTAAAATTTAGGCTGCGTCCCCATTTTTTGAAATTTAGGCTACGTCCCTGTTTTTCGAAATTTAGGCTGCGTCCCTAAATTTCATATAATGCCAGTAATTTCTCATATTCACAATTAATTTCCTGAAGGGTCGTTTTGTCTCCGCAGACATTATCCGGATGATATATCTTAATCAAATCCTTATAACGCTTTTTCAAAGACATCTCACTATCTACTCCACAGAAGAACACTTCTCCTCTGACTACGTTATTGGAACAGCTTTCATAACCTTCAAACTCACTGACATAGCGGTAAAACTCTTTCTGACGCTCTAGCTGCTCCCGTTCTGCCGCAAGCTTTTTTAATTCACCCTCAAGGATTTTCCACTTCATGTCAAATAACTGTTTCTCATAGTCCATCCTGCGTTCTTCTGCCTGCAGTTTCATATCAAGTTCCTTTTTTTCTGCCGCAAGACGGCGTTTTTCTTCTTCTAGTTCAAGTCTCTCTTCCCTTAAGGACTGTCTCTCTTCTTTTAATTCCTGTTTCTGGTGTTCAATCTCAACTGCTTCCTTAAATCTCCATTGTTGATATTTCTTCTCATCGAACTGTGCTGCTGACTGGCTCATCCTCGTATCCTTTCATCATTATGCAAGCTCCATTTCATCACACTCTATATAATTGAATTTGTGTTCAATTGTCGTTATTAAAAAAGCTTGCTCAATCCTACTTTATCCTTTATCTCTTCTTAATGCCGCTTCTCACAGGTCAAAATACTACATATAGGTCTTTTTATTACCCTTTCTTCGACATAATACAACATTTAGCCCCATGACTCAATGTGCGAATTGCACAAATATATAAAATAGTTTTTAGAACTCCTAGCCAAAGAAAGATATTTCCTAATAACGCAAAACATGGGATACCCACACTCTGGGTATCCCACGCATATGTTCTTTTATTATTTTTAATCAACCATATCATCGAAAGACTCTTTTAATTTATCCATAAAACCTTTTTTCTTTTTGGTTTTCTCATATGGCTGTGCACCACTATTTTCCGAACGTTTTAAGGAACCACCTGACAATTCATCAAATTGGCGTAATGCTTCTTTTGCATCATTGCTTAATCCGGTTGGTGTCTGTACCACAAGTGTTACATAATGGTCACCACGAATATCTTTATTACGAAGAGATGGCACACCTTTTCCTTTTAAACGGATTCTTGTATCTGTCTGTGTTCCTGCTTTTACTTCATAAAGCACATCTCCGTCTACTGTATTGATGCGGATTTCTCCACCTAATGCAGCCTGAGCAAAGCTAATTGGTGCAGTAGAATAAATATTCATATCCTGACGCTGTAAATTCGGGTGTCTGGATACAATTACCTCTACTAATAAATCACCTCTTGGTCCGCCGTTTACACCCGGTTCCCCTTTTTCACGAATACGCACGCTCTGTCCATTATCAATTCCAGCCGGAATCGATACTGAAATTTTCTTTTTGCTTGCAATATATCCTGTTCCACGACAATCCGGACACTTCTCTCTGATTACTTTACCGGAACCACTACATTCCGGACAAGTCTGGACATTCTGTACTGTTCCAAAGAAGGACTGCTGGGTAAATACCACCTTACCTTTACCTCCACATTTTGTACAGGTTTCCGGTGTTGTTCCAGGTTTTGCACCTGTATGATTACAGGTCTTACATTCATCCTTTAAAACCATTTCAATTTCTTTTTCACAGCCAAAAACTGCCTCTTCAAAAGTAATTCTTACACTGGTTCTAAGGTTTGCACCCTTCATTGGTCCATCATTAGCTCTTCTTCTGGAGCCACCGCCAAAGAAGTCTCCAAAGATATCTCCAAAGATGTCCCCCATATCCATTCCAGAGAAATCAAAACCACCTGCGCCGCCACCTGCGCCACCGTCAAAAGCTGCATGACCAAACTGGTCATACTGTCTTCTTTTATCTGCATCACTTAAAACGGCATATGCTTCCTGTGCTTCTTTAAATTTTGCTTCACATTCTGCATCTCCCGGATGCATATCCGGATGGTATTTTTTTGCAAGGCCTCGGAAAGCCTTTTTGATCTCTGCATCATCTGCTGTCTTGCTGACACCTAAGACCTCATAATAATCTCTTTTATCTGCCATAACTATTTATTCCTCATTTCTAATCACAAACAAAGTGTATCTCATACATGCAGCATCTGCTTTTTCCATTGACAGAATAGAGGGCTTCTGGAAATTCCAGAAACCCCTCTATTACTATTTTATCAGCTTAGACCTCTTTAAAATCTGCATCTACAACATCATCTTCTGCTGCACCGCTCTGAGCACCACCCATATCTGGGCCTGCTCCTGCCGCACCAGCTGCCTGACTCTGTTCATACATCTTTGCGAATACCTTCTGAGCACTCTGTGTTAATTTCTCATGAGCAGCTTTTAATTCAGTAATATCAGCTTCTGTCATTTCTTCTGCATTTGGATGAGCTTCTAAGAAAGACTTCACTGCATTTAAGTCTGCTTCTACTTCTGCTTTATCATTTGCATCAATATTAGCACCAACCTGATCTAATGCCTGCTGTGTCTGGAATACAAAGGAATCTGCATCATTTCTTGCGTCAATTGCTTCTTTTCTCTTCTTATCCTGTGCTTCAAACTCTGCTGCTTCTTTTACAGCTTTTTCGATTTCCGCATCAGACATGTTAGAACCAGCTGTGATTGTGATATGCTGTTCTTTACCTGTTCCTAAATCTTTTGCAGATACGTTTACAATACCGTTTGC
>CAYMIS010000030.1:0-29775 GCA_964390485.1 uncultured Roseburia sp.
CTGTAGACGTTATTCGTGATACAGTGACTTGTCGCCAGTTTCCTAACTTGACATTCGCTCCACGGAAAACCTGCAATCTCTTGCAGCAACCTCACGCTTCTACGCTATCAATGTCACAGCAATGCATATTGTACATGATAGTTTTTCAAAATGCAATAGTTTTTTTCAAATTTTTTATTATTTTGGAAAAATTGTGTTTCTTCCTATATAATAGCTACTAAATCTTGTAATACAAAGTTCGATATCGTCTTACTCTATCCCAATGCATCTTTTTCACCCAAATCTGTCAAAGCGTGTTATAATAGCTTTTGTACGAAAAAATATTACATTTTTTTCTAGAAAAAATGTAAAATCAACTTATTACGAGGAACATTATCATGAACATAATTATTGTAGGCTGTGGAAAAGTAGGATACACCCTTGCTGAACAGCTAAGTAACGAAGACCACAATCTAGTGGTTATTGATGAAAAGCCGGAACGGGTTTCACGCATTACCGACTCAATGGACGCAATGGGAGTTGTTGGAAATGGTATCAGCCACAGCACCCTTTTAGAAGCCGGAATTTCTTCCGCAGATTTGCTGGTGGCAGTCACCGGTGACGACGAAAAGAATCTTCTTTGCTGCGTAATTGCCAAAAAAACCGGACACTGCCAGACTATTGCCCGTGTCCGTAATCCATTATATAATGATGAAACTGAATTCCTGAAAAAGGAATTTGACCTTGCAATGATTATCAATCCTGAGCAGGCCGCTGCCCATGAAATTGCAAGAGTATTCCAGTTTCCGTCTGCTATCCGGGTAGATTCCTTTGCAAAGGGACATGTGGAAATGCTTCATTTTAAAATAGGAAAGGATTCACCTTTAATCGGTCAAAAGCTTTATACGCTCCAGCAGACCTTCCGCAGTAACGTACTGGTATGTACTGCAATTCGGGGCGAGGAAGTTATCATTCCAAATGGTCAGTTCGAATTTATGGAGGGGGATGTCGTTGCCATTGCGGCACAGCGTCGTTCCGCTATTGAATTTTTCCACAAAATCGGAATTATGAAAAACCGTGTTAAAAATGCAATTCTTGCCGGTGGCGGAAAAATCAGTTATTATCTCGCCAAAAGCTTATTGCAGTCCGGAATTGCTGTAACTATTATCGAGGCCGACCGTAACCGTTGCGAAGATTTAGCCGAAGTTCTGCCTGATGCAACCATTATCTGTGGGGACGCCACTGACCAGACACTGCTTTCTGAGGAAGGCTTAGAAAATGCCCAGGGATTTGCTGCTTTAACTGGTTTAGATGAGGAAAATATTTTACTTTCCTTATACGCAAACGATATCTCTAATGCCAAGACAGTTACAAAAATTAACCGAATCAGTTTTAATTCTGTTATCAACGAATTAAATCTTGGAAGCATTATTTATCCTCGAATCATTACTGCTGATTATATTCTGAAACATGTTCGCTCCACCAGTAACTCTATGAACAGCAATGTTGAAAAGCTGTACAAACTGGCGAACGGCAAAGCAGAAGCTTTAGAATTTATTATTAAAGAAGATTCTGTTGTTGCAGATATACCTCTTCAGGATTTACATTTGCGCAAGAATACGCTGGTCTGCTGTATTTACCGTCAGGGGAAGGTTATTATTCCTTCCGGTCAGGACAGTATGAAAGCGGGCGATTCTGTTCTTGTTGTAATTTCCGGTTATCGTGTTTATGATATTAAAGAGATTTTGGAGGATTAGGCGGCAATGAATTATTCCATTATTCGATATATTCTCGGGTGGTTGTTAAAATTTGAAAGTGCATTCTTAATGCTGCCCGTTCTCGTTTCATTGATATATCATGAAAAAGCAGGCTTTTCTTATCTTATAACAGCTATCCTATGCTTAATTACCGGATTACTGTTATCCCGCAAGAAACCTGTCTCCAAAAGTCTTTATACAAAGGATGGCTTTATCACTGTTGCACTAAGCTGGATTATTATGAGTATTTTTGGTGCACTTCCATTTACAATGTCAGGGGATATTCCCTCCTATGTGAATGCTTTGTTTGAAACCATTTCCGGTTTTACCACCACCGGAGCAAGTATTTTAAAGGATGTTGAAGCATTATCAAATACCAGTATTTTCTGGCGCAGTTTTACTCACTGGATTGGCGGTATGGGTGTTTTTGTTTTCATTATGGCGATTCTGCCTTTAATGGGCGGTTCCACCATGAATCTGATGAAAGCAGAAAGTACCGGTCCCTCTGTAAGTAAGCTGGTTCCACATGTAAAGGACACTGCAAAGATTTTGTATGGTATTTATATTGCCTTCACCGTTATACAGGTTATCCTTTTATGTATTTTTGGCATGCCGCTTTTCGATTCCTTAACAATCAGTTTTGGAACAACCGGCACTGGTGGATTCGGTATTTACAATGACAGTATGGCAAGCTGTACGCCAATTCAGCAAAATATTGTAACATTATTTATGATATTAAGCGGTGTTAACTACTCCGCATATTTTCTGATTTTATCAGGTAAAATAAAAGATGCCCTGAAAATGGAAGAGGTACGCTGGTATTTTACAATCATTTTTGTTGCAGCTGCTCTTATCATTTTTAATACACGCCCACTTTTTCATTCTTTTGAAGAAACAGTGCGCCATGTATTTTTTCAGGTCGGTTCGATTATTACTTCTACCGGTTATGCAACCACTGATTTCGACCTTTGGCCTGAAATGTCAAAATGTATTCTTGTAATACTTATGTTTGTTGGCGCCTGTGCCGGCAGTACCGGTGGAGGTATGAAGGTTTCCCGAATTGTTATTTTAATCAAAACTATTCACAAGGAACTTTCCATGATTATTCACCCACGCCAGATAAAGAAAATTCGTATAGATGGCCATGTAGTAGAACACAAAACACTGCGAAATACAAATGTATTTCTTGTTATTTATTTTGTCATGTTACTCACATCTACGCTTTTAATCAGCGTGGACGAATTTAACTTTACAACAAACTTTACTGCCGTTGTTGCAACTTTAAACAACATTGGTCCGGGATTAGACCTTGTAGGGCCAACCCAGAACTTTTCGATTTTTTCTCCATTTTCGAAATTTGTTCTGATGTTTGATATGCTGGCAGGGCGTTTGGAACTGTTTCCGATGATGGTACTCTTAATGCCATCTACCTGGAAACGTAAATAATATTTGTTTTATTTTAGAAAGGATTCTTATGTGGATTGCAGAAAATTGGAAAGATTATGAAGTTATAGATTGTTCAAAAGGTGAAAAATTAGAGCGCTGGGGTAATTATATTCTGGTACGTCCGGACCCTCAGGTTATCTGGGATACTCCTAAGACACAAAAAGGCTGGAAAAAGATGAATGGTCACTACCACCGCAGTGCCAAAGGCGGCGGTGAATGGGAATTCTTTGATTTACCGGAGCAGTGGCAGATTCATTATGGAAGTCTGACCTTTAACTTAAAACCCTTCAACTTTAAGCACACCGGACTTTTCCCGGAACAGGCTGCAAACTGGGACTGGTTCTCTGAAAAAATCAGAAAATCCGGCAGACCGATTAAGGTGTTAAATCTTTTTGCCTACACAGGCGGTGCTACTCTTGCAGCGGCCGCTGCCGGAGCCAGCGTTACCCACGTAGATGCTTCCAAAGGTATGGTTACCTGGGCAAAGGAAAATGCTGTTTCTTCTGGTTTAAAAGATGCACCAATCCGCTGGATTGTAGATGACTGTGTAAAATTTGTAGAACGGGAAATCCGCCGCGGAAATCACTACGATGCCATTATCATGGACCCACCTTCCTATGGAAGGGGACCAAAGGGAGAAATCTGGAAAATTGAGGATGCTATCTATCCATTAGTACAGCTTTGTGAACAGTTGTTAAGCGATGACCCGCTCTTCTTCCTGATTAACTCTTATACCACCGGCTTACAGCCGGCAGTCTTAAGCTATATGATGAATACTGTACTTCGCAAATATCATGGAACTGTCCGTGCCGACGAAATCGGACTTCCTGTTTCCTCTAACGGACTGGTTCTGCCATGCGGTGCCAGCGGACGATTTGAAAGATAGGACACAGCCCAAATTCCAAAAAACAGGGACGCAGCCTAAATTTTGAAATTTAGGCTGCGTCCCCGGATTTCAGAATTTAGGCTGCGTCCCTGTTTTTCATTTTAAATACGCTTCTGCTTCTTTTACTGTGTTTACAAGATACATCATTGCTTCTACCGGATAATCTCCTGCGGCAGTCTCTCCGGTTACCATCACAGAGGATGCACCTTCTGCTACTGCCCGGAAGATATCAGATACCTCTGCTCTTGTGGGTACAGCCGAATGTTCCATGGAGGCTAACATCTGTGTTACCACCATAAAAGGTTTTCCGGCTTTTTTACATATTTGGGATAACTGTTCCTGAACTACCGGAAGTTTCCAAAGAGGCATTGCATTTCCAAGATCTCCTCTTGCAATCACAATTTCATCACAATATGGCAATAGTTCTTCTATCTTTTCCACACCAGTCATATTTTCTATTTTTGCAAAAACCTGTATATCTTCTGCATCTGCTTCCTTCAGTGCTGCTTTTAAATTTATCAGGTCTTCTTTTCCACGCACAAAGGGCAGCATTACCCCTGTAACACCATATGCTTTCGCCAGCGCAATGTTTCTGAAATCTCCTTCTGTCAGCGTTGGAGCATCTACCTCTTTTCCTACAAGGGCAATGCTCTTTCCGCTTTTTAAGATTCCGCCCCGCTGTACGCTACACTCTGCCCTTTTCCCGGCGAACATTTCTTCCACATGTAAAAGGAGTTTTCCGTCATCTATTAATATTTCCTGCCCTATGCAAAGTTCTTTTAGCAGATGCTCCGGTACCGAAACCTCCGTTGGGTCAAAAAGATTTCTTTGTCCCTCCGGTAATAATGTCAGCATTTCTCCCGCAGAAAGCTGTCGCTCTGCCAAAAGACTTCCAAGTCGAAGCTCCGGGCCCTGTAAATCAATTAAGATTTCCGGTTTTTCAAATACGTTCCCAACCGTTTTTGCTCCCTGTTCTTCTCCTATTACATTATCCTTCTGCTGTCCATAGGCTTCCTGAATATTTTTAATCCACTCCTCACATTCACTGAGATTTCCATGGGAAAGATTTAAGCGTATTCCTGTCATTCCCTTTTCAAACAACTGAAGAAGCGTATCTTTCCGACAACATGCCGGTCCAATTGTTCCATATATCTTCATAACATCTTCTTTTTCCGTAAAAATAATAACGTTATTGCACAAATTAATATAATCAGAATACAAATAATTAGAAATCCATGGGTCATGCTTGCAAAAGGCATTCCCGCTGTATTTACATTCATTCCGTATAAACCGGAAATCATGGTTGGAATCGCCATAACAATCGTTATAGATGTCAGATACTTCATAACATTATTCAGACGGTTATCTAATACCGCTGACATCAGCTCTCTTGTACCATTGATGATATCTCTGTAAATTCCCGTCATCTCTATCGCCTGGCGGTTTTCGACAATTACATCATCTAACAATTCCTTATCCTCCGGATACTGTTCCAAACGTTTATAACGGGTCAGTCGGTCAAGTACGTTGCCATTTGCCCTTAAGGATGTGGCAAAGTAAACCAGTGTGGATTCCAATTCGTGTAATTCTATTAAATCGGCATTATCCGTATTTTTGCCAATACGGCCTTCCACTTCCATTCTCTTCTTATCAATAATTCGAAGATTCGCCTGATAATTGCTGGCAGTGCGATATAATATCTGATATACAAAACGCAGTCTCTTTTTTGTACTGAATTCCTTTACACGGCTCATTATAAAATTCTTTAATACCGGCGTATCCTCTGTACAAACTGTGACAATCACATCCTGTGTTAAAATAATACCCAAGGGTATTGTTGTATACATCTGTTTATCATGGCGTATTTCAGTCGTTGGAATATCCACAAGAATCAATGTATATCCATCCTGCAGTTCAATACGGGAGCTTTCTTCTATATCAAGTGCCGCCTGTACATCCTCAATATCCACCATCAGCGTATCCGCCAAGGTTTCGCATTCCTGCTGCGTCGGCTGAATCATCTGTACCCAGCAGCCATCACACAATTTATCTACTTCATTAATTACCTGATCATCTGTTCTAAAATATTTTACCATCGCATTCACCTATTCCTTACTTCAACAGGGTGTAATGCATTACCTCTCATATATTATCTGGTATGCATTCAGTGACAATTTTTCCCCGAATTTGTTCCCAGCATTCCGAATTTGTCCGCAAAAAGAAAAACCAAACTTCTCGTGCAAATGTATGCTTGCCGCATTATGACTGGTTATCAGTGATATTACCGTCTCAATCTCCGGACACTCCTTTGCAAATGCTAAAATCTCCTTCATCAGTTCCCATCCTATATGGCGCCCTCGATAATCCTTATGAATATAAACGGATATTTCAACAGCTGCATCAAATGCCTTTCTATCCCGATAGCGGGAAAGCGATGCATAACCGGCAACCTTACCTTCCAGTTCCTTCACTATCAGACGATATTTTCCTGTATGTTCACAAAACCATGCAAGACGATTCTCATAATCCTTCACTTCCGTATCAAAAGTTGCTGTTGTATTTAAAATTGCCTCATTATATATTTCCATTAATTCTGGTATATCTCTTAATTCTGCTTTTCTTATCATTATCTGTACCACATTACTAAATTATTTCTTTAAGCTGTAACGCATATATTTTCATACCCGCTTTACCAACTTTGGTATGCATATGTTTTACATTACAGCTTCCCATAAAGTAAACAAAAGAAAGCTTTCGGAAGCCGAAAGCTTTTCTCTTTCTATCATAGCATAGTTATTTACTGGCTGTCACGAAATTTTTCTATTCGTTCCACATTAAGAAACATTTTTGCTATTTCTAATTCTATTTTTCTTCTAAAACTGTTTTTCTTTTGTCCCCTCCGGCAGCTGGGCAAGAACAATCGCACCAAACATCAGACCGCATCCGGCAAGCTCTCTGCCTGACATTGTCTGATTCAAAATCAACCAGCCGGCTATCACAGAAATGACGGATTCCATACTCATAAGCAATGATGCCACGGTAGGGTTTAATCCTTTCTGCCCAATTACCTGAAGGGTATATGCCACACCACAGGATAATACTCCCGCATATAAAAGCGGTTTCCATGCTGCCAGAATCAAATTTATCTGTGGGTTTTCAAACAGAAACATACTAACTGCCGATAAAATTCCGCAGGTAAAAAACTGCATACAGGAAAGCTTTACTCCATTCACCTTAGGTGAAAAATAATCAATCACCAAAATGTGAAAAGAAAATGCCACGGCACAAAATAGCACCAATATGTCTCCCCTTTGCAATGCAAAGCCGCCACCAGTTATACAAAGCATATAAAGTCCTGCCACCGCCAGCATTACAGCTATTCCAATTTTGATTCCAACTTTTTTCTTCAAAAAGATACCAAGAAGCGGAACAATTACGATGTACATTGCCGTAATAAATCCCGCTTTTCCAACGGTTGTATATTTTATTCCAAACTGTTGTAAATTACTTGCCACAAAAAGAAGTGTTCCGCAGCTGATTCCACCAATCAAAAGTGTTTTCTTCTCAGACCACCTTCTGCCGGTTTGTAATTTCTTATCAGTTTTTAAAATATCCTCATCCACTTTGTCTATGGCATCCACACCACAGTTCTTCTTTTTTTCACTAAATCGATTCAAAAACGCAATACAGGGTAGCAGTACAACTGCTCCTATCAGGGAACGCACTGCATTAAATGTAAAGGGCTCCACATATTCCATTCCGACGCTTTGGGCAACAAAGGCCACACCCCAGATAGTCGCTGTCAATAACAGCAGCAATGACTGTCGCAAAACAAATTTATTCATTTGTACGCTCCCTCTAAATTGCTGAATATCCTGCAATTCCCATCAGATAGCAGATTCCATACAAAATTAATAAATGTACCGGATAGAAAGCATAGAAAAAGTATTTCATTTTCCATCCTCTTTTTCCATTGTAAAAAGCAATCGGAATAAAGGCTAATGGTGCTGTCAGTTCCCACAAAAAGGACACACATCCAACAATAATCTGGGTACTTTTTTTCTGGCGGAAAATGTATAACATCATAATGCAAAACACACCGATTGCATCATAATCCGTTCTTAAAAACTTCGCAATTCCCATGCCTGCTAATACAATTACAATCCAGCAGACAACTTTAAGCACGCCACTCCACTCCTCTTTTTTCTCTACTGCTTCATATGCAATCATGGTTACTAAACCAATAAAAAGAGTGAAAAATACATTCTGATGCTGGAATTCCAACACCGCACTGCTCACTGCCAAATCAAAGGGAATCTCTGAAAGCAATGCAAATAAGCCAAGACGTAATGCATACTTTCTCTTATCCCTTGTATGGGCAAAGCCCTGCACTAATAAAAAGCAAAAAATCGGAAATGCAATTCTTCCGATATAACGAAGCACCATGTAAACTGCATAAAGCCCCGCATTATCCGTTAACCACTGTAAAACCACTGACGTATCTGTGGTATTTAAGCTGTCAATGCCCGCCGCCATCAGCATTCTTCCAAAAATTGCTGCACCAATATGGTCAATCAGCATGGTAATAATTGCAATCATTTTTAGGGTGCTGCCGCTAATCCCCTTTTTTTCCTGAAGCGGCTGCTGATATGTACTTTGATTCATTGTAGTATAGTTCGTATCCATATGCTCCTCCTTCTAGCCAACAAAACTATTTTACATTATGCCTTTTTTGCGTATATATGTCAATTCAGAACAATGCTCTCCACTTACAAAAATTCCTATGCATCAAAAAAAGGAACATACTGTAACCTCAAAGCTACAATATGCTCCCATATTCTCATTCTATTCTTATCCTACAAACTCTTCCACACATCTTCTGTATGCTGCTACCGGGTCTGCTGCCTGTGTAATTGGTCTTCCTACTACGATATAGTCTGAACCGTTCACCTTTGCCTGAGCCGGTGTCATCACACGCTTCTGGTCACCCACTTCACCATCTGCAAAACGAACACCCGGTGTGATTGTTAAGAATTTCTCTCCACACACTTCATGTACCTTTCCTGCTTCTAATGGTGAGCATACCACTCCGTCCAGACCAGCTTCCATTGTATTTTTTGCATAATGCATTACTGTCTCATCGATTGGCTTTTCAATCCAGAGTTCCTGCTGCATTACTTCTTCACTGGTAGATGTCAGCTGTGTTACTGCGATAAGTAATGGTCTTGTTCCATCTGCTCTTGTTAATCCTTCGATTGCTGCAGACATCATTGCCTTTGTTCCTGCTGCATGTACATTACACATATCTACATCCAGTCCGGATAATACAGACATCGATTTCTTTACTGTATTTGGAATATCATGTAATTTCAAGTCAAGGAAAATCTTATGTCCCATGCTCTTAATGGTTCTTACGATTTCCGGTCCTTCTGCATAAAAAAGCTCCATTCCGATTTTTACAAATGGCTTTTCATTTTCGAACTTGCTTAAAAAGTTGATTACTTCTTCCTTGCTGTTAAAGTCACAAGCAATAATAACGTCTCTTCCCATGATTTCCTCCTTATGTTCCGGTGAAATTTCTACCGGCTGCTTTCTTTTTCTCACTGCAATTACTTCCCATTTGCAAATAATTGCCATTGCGATTATACACCTATCAGGATGCTAATTACAATGGCAATCTTGTTTATTTTGTTATTTCTTTTTCCACTTTGCGTAAAGTGTGATGTTACCGGTACTTCCCTTTTTAATTTGGGTAATTTTATTTTTGTATTTTTTGTCTGTGTACCAGCCCTTAAAAACATAACCTTTTCTGGTTGGATTCTTAAGCTTCTTTGTAGAAGTAGTAATATAGTAGGAAGTTGGATTTTTCTTATGATTCTTTCCACCATTTAATTTGTAAGTCACTTTGTACTTTGTCTTCTTCCACTGGGCATACAATGTTATTTTCTTATTGGAAGTTGATGTAAGATTCTTAATACTCGCTTTATTTTTATAGCTTTTGCCACTTCCATCTGCCTTGGTATTCCAACCCACAAAGGTGTAGCCCTTTTTCTTAAACTTATTCGTCCGCAGTTTATAAGCTGTTCCATATTTACAACTGGTTTTCGACATTTTACCACTGGTACTTCCATTGCCTTTATATACGATGGAATAGCTTTTCGCTTTCCACTTCGCATAAAGAGTCAGATTTCCGGTAGTACCTTTTTTAATCTGGATAATTTTATTCTTATAAGCTGCATCTGTATACCAGCCAGCGAAAGTGTAACCCTTTCTGGTTGGATTTTTAAAGCTTACCTCTTCTGTCACATCATAAGATACCGGATTGCTGCCATTTGTTCCACCCTTCAGCTGGTAGGTAATACTGTAATCAACGATAGACCATTTTGCATAAAGGGTAAGATTTCCCCGGGTTCCCTTCTTGATTTCTGCAATCTTATTTTGATAACCGGCATCTAAATACCAGCCTTCAAACTGATAACCGTTTTTCACAGGTGTATTCAATACAACCGATGTTTCGCTATTATAATTTGCCGGATTGCTGTCATGATTTATTCCACTATCCAGATAATAAGTAATACTATAGGTATCCGGCGACCACTGGGCATAAAGTGTTACATTTTCTGTCCATGCACTTGTATCTACCTCTGCCATGTTCGAATATGAAAGCCCTGTTCCATCTGCTTTTGTATTCCAGCCGGTAAAGGTGTAGCCCTCTCTAATATAGGCATTCTCTTTTAAGGAAATTCTAAGTCCGCTTAAAAAGGCTTTTTCCGGCATTGTTCCCACTGCTGTTCCATTTCCATCATAGGATAAAACAAGGGGTTCTACACTGTCTGTTGTCACATCACTATCCAAATACGCATCACAGACTGCCATTGCTTTCACATCATCTAAGGATGTGGTCTCAAAGGGAGCTGTATATTTAAAACATCGCGTTGCTGCAGAAGATGGCTCCTCTCCATTCTGGGTATAATATATGGAAGCCCCCTCCGTCTGACAGCTTAACGTCACAAGATAGTTTTCGCCATTTGGCTGAATCGATATTTCCGGTGCAATCACACTTTCTGTAATTGTTGGAAATGGTTTGCACTCTGAAATGGTGTTTCCGGTATCTAAGGTACATGGCGGCACATATTTTGCATCTCTTGCAATTACAGTGTGCGACGTTACATTCGAGCTGTAATCATCTGCGTATACAGCACTGCTTCGCCCATAATATTTATAGGATACGTTATCTCCGCCTTTATCTGCCCATGTTGCATCCACGTTATACCAGGAATCATTGATTTTAACCATATTCCAGCGATGACCGGTGCCAGATACTGCAATTGCATCTATTCCTGCACCATTACAAACCATCGACAGTGCCTGGGCATATCCTGCACAGACGGTTAAATCCTTGCAGAACACGCTATAGGCACTCTGGGTAAATGCCTCCTGTTCCACATATTCCTCGTGGTTATACTCAACCTTTTTTACAATGGTGTCATGAAGATATTTTAATTTCTCCTCATCTGTTCCGTATCCGTTGGCTCCGGCAATCATACTATCCGCCACATTTTTTACTTTGGCAGTTTCCCCTGCACGTACTTCACCATCGATAAATGCCTCATAGATTCCAAGGGCAGCATAATATTTTCCACCGGATTCCCCACGCCAACAGGTTGTTGTCAAAAAATAAAACTGCGGATACATCGCCCGGATTAGTCCTATTACATCAAATACTTCTTCCTTGGTTAAGGAACCACAGTCCACATAGCCTGTCATATAAGAGGTCTTACCATTGCTTTGCACCTCTACTGCATCCTTTTCGGTAGTTAAATATTCCATACACAAAGCATACAGATTTTCGAAGGTTCGCCGCTTACTATCCGTCATCTGATTCAAATAATAATTTGAACTGTATTTATCCCATTCGTTCTCATAAATAGCAGAATAAGTTCCATTCTCTTCCTTTTTCATCATGGAAAGCTCTGCCGGATTGCAAATCTGCCATTGTGGGATAAAGGTTACATCAAATACTTCCATTTCCTCAAGACCGGTTGGTAGATTGGTTTCATCGTATAGGAACGTTTCTTCCCTACTGCTTACTATTTCACTTTCCGCTTCAGCCGGGATTTCCTGCTGACCTTCTACTGCATCATTCACTTCTGCCCCATAAACATTTCCACCAGCAGGGGTAAATGACGTAAACACCATAGCAGCAGCTAATATCATTGCTAAAATTCTTTTTTTCATTTCTAAATGTACCTCTTTATCAATTACTTTTTCTTCCAGTACAATCAAATGATGTCAATAGCCACTATTATAGTGCCTTTACCCATGAGAAATCAAGAGACTTTCGGACCATTTCGTATTTCGTATTTCTACCTGCTCTAAAGAAAAAAAGCTTCCCTAGCCCCTATTGACATTTCAGTTTTTGCCCGATATACTAAGCGCGAATCAGACATCTGATTCTAACGTAACAAATAAACCCTGTATCGAAAGGAGGATTATCATGACAAAGAATATTTTATTTACAAACAACAATTTTACACTCAACAACAGAGGTCTGGTTATCCTTCCTATGATTCGAGGATAATATATATTCTAAAGCATTGCTTTATTCTTATCCGTTAATTATGCTCTCCTTCTATTTATCTGAGGCTTTAAGGATACCCGCATCTCACCAGAGGTGCTATTTTTATGCCCTTCATCAGTTACAAATGCTCTGTGATAACGAGACAGCCGAAGGCTGTCGGATAAAAGATATGCCGGACGTTCATCCCGGAAAAGTCGCTACCATTGGTCTTACCATGACCATCGGCTCTAAAATTATGCCTAACCTGGTAGTCATTGATATTGGCTGTGGAATGACCTTAGACCGGATAAAAGGAAAAAAGCTTGAATTTCAAAAAATAGATACGGTAATCCGCGAAAATATTCCTTCTGGTTTTTCCCTCAGAAAGAAGCCACATCATCTTGCAACAGAATTTGATTTTCACAGATTGCACTGTCATAAGCATATTCGCGAAGAAAAAGCCCTTCTTATCCTTGGAACGCTTGGTTCAGGAAATCATTTTATTGAAGCAGACAAGGATGAAAATGTTAAAAGAGCAGGGCATTACCACTCCATATGAACTTACTTATCTGGAAGGCTCTCTGATGGAGGATTATCTTCATGATTTACAAATTGTACAGGAATTCGCCGCCCTCAACCGGGAAATTATTTTAAACGAATTAGCCAAAGGAATGAAATGGAAAATATCAGACAGTTATTCCTGCATCAGCAAAGACACCCTCGACGAAGCACCTTTTGCTTACCCACCTTCCTACTGGAATTGTGGTTACTTCTACTTCCGAACGAACCCAGCTTCTCAACCGCAGGGATGCCCTCAATAAACTTAACATTCTTCTCAAAGAACGGGAAATGAATGCCCAAAAGAAACAGGCAAAGGATGCCTGGATGGAACACACACGGATTGTCCGCGGAAATCCTGTAAGGGTGTATGTGGGGATGGAGTTTCGTAAAAAAGCATAGCTGAATATGACGAAAAAAACGAGTACCTTCGGTACCCGTTTTTTTGTAGTCGATGCGACAGGATTCGAACCTGCGACCTCTGCGTCCCGAACGCAGCGCTCTACCAAGCTGAGCCACGCATCGATAAATATTGTGTGCAAAACCATGCCTAACTATATTATCACACTCTAAAAACATTGTCTAGAATTTTTATATGAAAATCTTATAAAAAAATATGCTATAATAACAAAAAAATTATTTGCGAGGATTTCTTTATGAAAAAAACTGTTTTAGTTACAGGCGCTTCCCGAGGAATCGGACGTGCCATTGCCATAGAATTTGCAAAAGCAGGATACCAGTTAGTAATTACCTGTTCCAAAACAGAAGCTGCCTTGTTACAGTTAAAAACCGAACTGGAGGAAAACTTCCAATGTGCGGTACTATCAAGCGTAGGCGATGTTTCTGATTATACCTATGTTGAGCAGCTGTTTGCAGAAATAAAGAACAAATTTGGCGGTGTAGATGTACTGGTTAATAATGCGGGCATCTCTTATGTTGGTCTGCTACAGGATATGAGTATTCAGGACTGGAATCATATTGTAAACACCAACCTGACTGCCGCTTTTTCAACCTGTAAGCTTGCTGTTCCTTATATGTTAACCAAACATGCCGGAAAAATTATTAATATTTCCTCTGTCTGGGGAAACATAGGTGCTTCCTGCGAAGTGGCATATTCTGCCTGCAAAGGCGGTATTAATTCCTTTACCAAGGCATTAGCAAAAGAACTGGCACCCAGTAATATTCAGGTCAATGCCATTGCCTGCGGCTGTATCGATACCCAGATGAATGCTTGTTTTTCTGCTGAAGAACGCTTAGCCCTTGCAGAAGAAATTCCAGCCGGACGCTTTGGTACTCCGGAAGAAGTCGCCGCTTTAGCTTTACAGCTTGCTACCGGAAATGAATACCTGACCGGTCAGATTATCACTTTAGACGGTGGATGGATATAAGAAATATCCCGGATTTCATTCTGTCTTTTTAAGAATCTCACTTTAATTACTTGTATCCAGTGTTTTCCCAAAAAAGAATATTTAAAATGCCTTCATTATTTAAGCATCAGGAGGTTATTATGAAAATGGGTGCACGTATTCAGGAACTACTAAACGAAAGGAATTTAACGCAGCGGGAAATGGGCGAAATACTTCATTTAGCGCCTAATACCATCAGTGGCTATGTCAACAATCACCGTTTTCCCGATTTAGAAACAGCGTTTCATATCGCTATGTATTTTAATACCAGCTTAGATTACCTGGCTGGTATTTCTAATATCCGGCACAATTCAGACACATCCTTTACTCTGGATGAATCGGCTCTTATCAACAGCTTTCGCAGGCTTGACAAAAATCATCAATGTTTTTTGATAGACTTCTCTATTCATCTTTGTCAGCTTCAGGAAATGCAAAAAGAGAGTTTATCTTCTGAAAAATAAATCGCATCATGAATTTTCCCCAAAAAAAGGACAATTCTTTTTCATTTCAAGAATTGTCCTTCTTTTCTATTTAAGCTGCGTCCCCATTTTTCGAAATTTAGGCTGCGTCCCCATTTTTCGAAATTTAGGCTGCGTCCCTATTTTTCAGTTTCTCCTGTTAGAATAATGACAGTACGAGGCGGAACCTTTAACGAAGATTTGTAATAGAACTCGGTAAGAGACTCCACATCTTTTCCATCCTCGTATTCTGTATTGGTATTTACCACAACATTCCACTGCATTCCCTCCGGAAGCTCCGGAAGTTGCATAACAAGCGGCTCCCAATATGCATTCACACAATAAAAAATTATATCATCCCGAATATCATCTTCATCTCTTCCGGCATACATAATTCCAATTAAGCGACTATTATTATCCGTACCACCATTCCAAGGAAAACCGTTGTGGATACTGATTTCAGGGAGCTTGCAGGCTGCCGGCATTGTTTTTTTACGAAGAATTGCATATTTCTTACGAAATGCAATCATATAACGAAAGAAATCATGTATCTCCCGATACTCATCCAATCGGTTCCAATCCAGCCAGGAAATAATATTATCCTGACAATATGCATTATTATTTCCAAACTGAGTATTGCAGAATTCATCTCCTGCATAGAACATTGCCGGTCCACGGCTGCACATCAGTGTTGCAAAGGCATTCTTTACCATTCGCCGCCGCAATCCCTCAATCTCCGGATTGTCCGTTTCACCTTCCACACCGCAGTTCCAGCTGTTTCCATTGTTATCACCGTCCGTATTGTACCAGCCATTTTTCTCATTATGCTTCATATTATAAGAATAAAGGTCATATAGTGTAAATCCATCATGGCAGGTAAGGAAATTTACGGATGCACTCTCTCCACGATATTTCGGGTCATAAAGGTCTTTTGAACCGGTAATTCGCGTAATTGCAACGCCTGCCAGCCCGCCATCTCCTTTTAGAAAACGTCTCAAATCGTCACGGTATCTTCCATTCCATTCTGCAAATCTGCTTCCCTCCGGGAAACTTCCTACCTGATAAAGACCACCTGCATCCCATGCCTCGGCAATCAGTTTCACTTTTCCAAGAATAGGGTCACAGGAAAGAGTCCTTAAAATCGGAGGATTCTCCATTGGTGCTCCGTTCTCATCCCTGCTTAAGATGGATGCTAAATCAAAACGGAAACCATCTACGCGGTAGTCAATTACCCAGTGTCTCAAACAATTTAAGATAAAGCTGGTAACTGCCGGATGATTGCAGTTCATTACATTACCACATCCGCTGAAATTATAGTAATAGCCATCCGGTGTCAGCATATAATAAATATTATTATCTATTCCTTTGAAAGAAAAACATGGACCATTCTCATTTCCTTCCGCAGTATGATTAAATACTACATCTAAAATTACTTCGATTCCATTTTCCTTCAATTCATAAATCAGGTTCTTTAGTTCGTCGCCTTCATGATTATGCTCTACCACAGAGCTGTAGCTTGTATTTGGTGCAAAGAAACATACTGTATTATATCCCCAGTAATTATACAATTGCTCCCCCTCGTAGAACCTGTTTCCTTCCATTTCATCAAATTCAAAAATAGGCATCAGTTCAACGGCATTAACACCCAAATCTTTTAAATAAGGAATCTTCTCTCTTAATCCTTCAAAGGTTCCTTTGGCTTTGACACCGGAAGACTCATGTTTAGTAAATCCTCTGACATGCATTTCATAAATAATTAAATCCTCAAAAGGATGTTCCACCGGACGAATTTTTCCCCAGTCAAAGTTATTTTCCACGACTCTGGCATGGTACTCGAAGTCTTTTCCACCGGGTGCTTTTTCTCCCCAGTTACGCTGTCCGGCAACGGCTCTGGCACATGGGTCTAACAGCACATTCTCCTTATTAAAGAGTAATCCCTTTTTCTCATCATAAGGACCATCCATCTGATATGCATATTCAAATTCTTCCATTCGTAATCCATAAACCAGAATCGAATAGGTATTTCCTATGTGATATGCCTCTGGAAAAGGAATTTTTGCATAAGGCTCATTCTCCTTAGGATGGAACAACAACAACGTACAGCTGGTTGCTCCAAAGGAATGAATCGTAAAACTTACACCATTCTCTGTCTGCGTGGCGCCTTCTCTGTTATAAAAACCCGGTCTGATTTTGAATCCTGCCACTTCATCTAATGGCTGTAATTTCTGTCCTCTTTGTGGTTTTCTATCTCCGTTCATACGCATTCACCATCCTGCCCTCAGAAAATTATTCATAATACTATTATAAATAATCTTTCTATAATTTTCAAACTTTATTACTTTTTTCTTGTTATTGCATTGCAAAAGATACAATTATCTCAAAAAAGCACACAATTTCTACCATCAATCATAATCATTTTTGCATTTATTATTTTCCCCACAGTTTCTCTGATTTAAAAATTGCAACACACTTCTCAAAGGTTTATAATATCGTCATATGCGGTACTTCATGCAAAATACAACACTGCATTAGTTTACATAATGTTTTAAAGAGGAGTTTTTATGCAAAATATAATTCATGTTTCTAAAGAACCAAAGGATTCTGCTGTTTTTTCCACCATTACAGAGGCATTGGAAAGTATTCCTGAAAATAATCAAAGCCCTATTATTATCTCCATCGCACCGGGCACTTATTATGAAAAACTTACAATCAATAAACCTTTTCTAACATTGGTGGGGGAGGGAAATTCCAATCAGAATGTGGTTCTTACCTATGATGATTACGCCAACTTCATGATGGAGGATGGTTTTAAGCGTGGAACCTTCCGTTCCTATTCCGTTTTTATTGATACCCATGATATTACATTAAAAAATTTAACCATTGAAAATGCCTCGGGGGATTCTATTACCCATGGACAGGCAATTGCTCTTTATGCTGACGGCGACCGTCTGACGATTGATTCCTGCCGCCTGCTGGGTCATCAGGATACCCTTTTTACAGCACCACTGCCGCCAAAGGAAGTAGAACCTCGCGGCTTTATCGGTCCAAAGCAGTTTGCACCACGAATCTCAGGACGACAGTATTACCGTAACTGTTATATTTGTGGTGATATTGATTTTATTTTCGGTGGTGGAACCGCTTATTTTGAAGACTGTACCATTGAATCCCTGCGTCGTTTCCAAGAAACCAACGAGACTCCGACAGATGCCATTCAGGGATATGTAACTGCTGCCTCCACACCGGAAGACCAGAAATATGGCTATGTTTTCTCCCACTGTAATCTGATTTCTGCCGACTGCCCGGCTGGCACCGTATACCTTGGCAGACCTTGGCGGGAATTTGCAAAAACAGTTTTTATAGACTGTACATTAGGGGCGCACATCCATCCTGACGGTTTCCACGACTGGAACAAAACTGCTGCCAGAGAAACTATTTTCTACGGAGAGTATAGCAAAACACCTTGTCCAAATCGGGCTGATTTTGTCAAGAAACTGGAAGAATCCGAACTGGCAGAATATACAAAGGCTGCGGTTTTATCCGGCGCTGATAACTGGCTTCCGGAATAAATATTCCGCCTCTGCTAATCCTCTATTTTCCATACACTTTAAACGCCAAAGTTTTATTCTTATTTAATTTGTATAATGATTATAGAAATGGTAAAATATAACATAGTAATCCCCTGATTTATCCTTAGATAAATTATCCCGGGGAACGTGTTTTAAGACCAGCAATAGTTTTCACAGGGAGGTACCTTCTATGCAGGAAAAAATTTATAAACTCATGGGTTCCACTGGCGCAGCAAACATTGCACTCGGTGTCTGCGTCCTGGTTACCGGTATTGTTTCCGGAATTCTTCTGATTGTAAATGGTTCCAGACTTTTAAAAAACAAAGGGAAGATTGTCTTCTAAGACATCTCCCCTTTGTTTTTCCATAAACATATTTCATACAGCTTTTTAATACATACAACCAGAATCTTTTTTATGTACCATATTCATTTTTCCTATCACTCTGTGGTTTCCAGACTATTCATCCATGTTTTCCTTCGAAAAATTACCAGTGCAATCATTAACCTGACAACTTCTTCCAAAGATAAGATGAAATATACCATTGTAATTGGCAATCCGAATGCAAAGGCAGAAATCAGTCCTAGCGGCACACCAAATCCCCAGGTTCCCAGCATATCAATCCACATAACAATTTGGGTTTTACCACCACTTCGAATAATTCCTCCCCCTAGAATCATGTTTAATACTTTTACCGGTGAAATCAATGCAAAAGCCAACAATAAATGTTCTGCTGTCTTTTTTACCACTTCCTCCACCTGATAAATTTCAACATAAAATCCCTTCAGTAATACTAATAAAACGGACAGGAGTATTGCTCCCAGCAAACCATACTTTACCAGCTTTTTGGAATTTTTATACGCTTCTATATAATCTTTCTTTCCCAGCGATTTTCCAATCAATATGCCTGCTGCCTGTGCCAGACCACTAAGCGCACCAATCAGCAGACCCTGAATCGGATTTGTCAGAGTCATGGCTGCACATGCCTCCTTTCCGATATGTCCATAAATAGAGGCATATACGTTTTCTCCAAGACTCCAGAAAAATTCTGTCAGAAGTATCGGAATAAGCATTCCCAAATATTGTTTGTATCCCTTTGCTCCAAGCCTCACAGAAAAAGTAAATGTTCTTTTTCCCTTACAGCAAACAACTACAAGTGCAGTCATTACCAATAAAAAATTGACAATCTGGGCAAAGACTGTGGCAATCGCCGCACCTTCCACTCCCATTGGTACACCTCCTAATTTTCCAAAAATCAGGATGTAATTGAGTGCTGTATTTATTATTGCCGCTATTATAGAGGCATATAACGGAAACACAGTCTTCTCCATACACCGTAGCATGGTAGATAACAAAATTGTTCCTGCTGCCGGCAAAAAAGTAAATGCTATGATTTTTAAATATTCCGCTGCCACCTTACATATTTCCGTTTCCCGGGTATAATAGCCCATAATCACCTGCGGTTTTAACAGACATAATACAGTAAAAAGCAATGCGATTACTGCTGCCACTACAAGGTTAACAGAAAGGCTTCTGTCTTCTTCTTTCCGTTCTCCTTTTCCCATATATTGAGCAATCATAATTCCTGCCACAGTTGCCACCGCTGAAACCACGACCGTAAATATACCAGAAAATTTACTTGCAAGCCCAATGGCTGCAATATTTACACTTCCGAGCTGTCCTATCATTACCTGGTCGATAATACTAAAAGATGATTGCAGCATCGATTGCATGGTCACTGGTATTGCTATGTTACAAACGGTTCTCAAAAAATTTTTTTCCTGTTTCATAATTGTTCTCTTTTCTAGACGTCTGCCTATATTGTAGAACAAACTATAAAATTATCAATGGGTTAAACGCGTAACCCTTACCAAAATCAGCCATCAATTTTTGTGCACTTTGCTGTACTGTCTCGTTTTATTAAGGTTACCGGCAATTCTTTTTCCATGCCCTCCTGCTCTCCTGTTTTGAGAGCCTTTAAAACTTTCAATGCATGCTTCGCCCGCTCCGCAGCATCCTGCCTTATCGATGTAAGACTTGGCACAATCTGCTCACAAATCGGATTATCGTCAAATCCGGCAATAGAAATATCCTCCGGCACACGAATTCCTTTTGCCATAAGAAACTGCATAAGATCAATGGCATAATAATCGGACACAGCAAATACTGCTGTATATTTTGTAAGTTCTGCCATATGCTTTTCATAGAATCTATGCCGCTCCTTTTTTTGCATTGGAATCAGCAGAAAATCGGCTATTCCGGCTCCAAAGCCTTCTCTAAATCCCTGATAGCGCTCCAAATCCACATGTATGTCATTATCGGAAATACAAAGAGCATTTCTATGTCCAAGGCTTTTAAAGTGCGCGCCAATCAGACGTCCACCACCATAATTATCAATTTTCAGATTGCAGATTCGTCCACTATTTTCAAAGTATCCGTCATACACCACAAAAGGTACACGCATAAATCTTCGAAGCTGTTCATAATCCTGTTCACAAAATCCAATAATAACGATTCCCTCCAGATTCCACATAGATGCAAATTTCACAATGCTTTCAATCTCTGTTGATGTTTTCACCATCATGAAGTATCCGGCCTTTTCAATTTCAATGGATAAATGATTTAGTGAAGCTGCTATAAAAGGATCTTCTAATACATGTCCCTCATATTTCTCATGGTTATTAATTACGACACCAATAATGCGGGAATCGTTCTGTGCCAGCAAAATCCCTGCCATGCTTGGAATATACTCTCTTTTTTCCAGAAGTTCCTGTACTCTTTTTACTGTTTCATCTGAAATCTTTTTGGTTTTTCCATGAATAACATTGGATACTGTTGCCGTACTTACACCTAATTCTTCTGCAATATCTACAATGCGGACTCTTTTTTCTTCCAAATGACTTCCCCTCTTCTATATTTCCCCATGCTTTTCATAATTTGTTATCTTCGTAACCTGATTTTTCTCATCCACAAAAAGAACCGTCGGACGAAGCTCCTTTGCTTCTTCCGGTGTTACATTCACGTAGGTCATTAAAATAATTTTATCTCCTGTCTGTACCATGCGGGCAGCTGCACCATTTAAGCACATCACGCCGCTTCCACGCTCTCCTGCAATTGTATAAGTTTCAAAACGAGCTCCGTTATTCACATCTACAATCTGCACCTTTTCATATTCAAAGATTCCTGCCTGCTCTAATAAATCAATATCAACGGTAATGCTTCCTACATAATCTAATTCTGCCTGGGTTACTGTGGCACGATGAATTTTCGATTTTAACATTGTAACTGTCATTTTTTCTCTCCTCAAACTATCTTTCTGATGGCTCTACACCTTATATTTTTCAGTACCTTTTTGTAAAAGCTTCTGCCAACTTAACTAAGATTTGCAGAAGCTTTTACTTTCCTTATTGGAATTTATTCTCCAATGATAAAGTTATCTATTAATCTTGTTTTTCCAATATACACAGCAATTGCCACCAATACGCTGCCTTCCATTGTCTTTGTCTGCTGCATGTTGTCCATGGAAACGGCTTTTACATAATCAATTTTTGCTAATGGTTCTTTGGAAATCTCTTCTGTCATTGCTGTCACAATTTTTACAGAATCCATTTCTCCCTGTTCTGCCATTTCTTTTCCCAAGAAAATGGAACGGCTAAGTACTAACGCTGCTTCGCGCTCTTCTTTGGAAAGGTATGTATTTCTTGAGCTTTTTGCCAGACCGTCAGCTTCGCGGACAATTGGGCAACCGATAATTTCAAGTGGCATATTTAAGTCTTTTACCATTCTTTTGATAATTGCAAGCTGCTGTGCATCCTTCTGTCCGAAATATGCCTTATCCGGTGTTACTATATTAAAAAGCTTAGTTACCACCGTACATACACCACGGAAATGAACCGGTCTTGTTAATCCACAAAGTTCTTCTGTCAGCGTATTCATATCCACATAGGAATAAAAGTTATCCCCATACATTTCCTCCGGTGTTGGATGGAAAATTAAATCTACACCATGTTCCTCACACATCTTTGCATCCCGCTCTAAATCTCTTGGGTAGCTTGCCAAATCTTCGTTTGGCCCAAACTGCATTGGATTAACAAAAATACTGACAACCACTTTGCCGTTCTCTCTGGCTGCATCCACAAGGCTCATATGACCTTCATGCAGATAGCCCATGGTTGGAACAAAGCCAACAGTGTTTCCTTCTTGTTTCCATGCATTTACATATTCTCTTACTTCTTTAATGGTTGATACGATTTTCATTTTAATAGAATACTCCTTTCATAATATACGTTTTCTATAATGCTTTCTATATGCTTATACCTCTCAGACTGTCCGCGCTGTAAAGACACTTCATTTTAATAACTAAAATGTCCATTACTCATTTTTCAGCTGTTCTAAAATGGCATCATCTATCTTAAAACAGTGCTCTTCCGCCGGGAAAACGCCCTGCTTTGTTTCCTCTATATATGCAGTAATTCCTTCCCGCATAACTTTTCCTGCATCTGCAAATACCTTCACAAATTTTGGTCTGAAGCTACCATATAATGCCAGTAAATCCTGATATACTAACACCTGTCCATCACAATCTGCCCCTGCACCAATTCCAATCGTTGGAATGCTTAAGGCTTCTGTTACCATTTTTGCAAGCTTTGCCGGTACGCACTCTAGGACTACCATACATGCGCCTGCTGCCTCTACCGCTTTTGCATCTGCAATTAATTTTTTAGCAGCCTCTAAATCTTTTCCCTGTACCTTAAAACCACCAAACGCATTGACTGACTGTGGCGTTAATCCAATATGTGCCACCACCGGAATCGATGCCTTTACAATTGCTTCGATATGTGGTGCAAATTCTACTCCACCTTCTAACTTCACTGCGTGGGCACGGCCTTCCTTCATCAGTCTTCCTGCATTTACCACCGCATCATAGACCGAAGTCTGGTAAGACATAAATGGCATATCTGTCACGATAAACGCATTTTTTGCGCCCCTTGCAACTGCTGCCGAATGGTGAATCATGTCTTCCATCGTAACTGACAGTGTATCCTCATAACCAAGCATTGTCATTCCAAGGGAATCTCCCACCAGAATGGTATTTACTCCTGCTTCGTCCATAATTTTTGCTGTTGTGTAATCATAGGCAGTTACCATGATAATTTTATCCCGGTCTTCCTTCTGCTTCTTTAATGTTAATACTGTGTTCTTCATCCAATCCCTCTTTCCATTAGTCGCCAAGTAATCCTACACATTTTTTCATCCGGGTATAATCCCTGTCCGGATGCTTTTTCTCTGCAATCTGAATCAGATATGCAGTATTTGCCTGGTATGCCGCCTTTGCCTGCGCATCTAACACCTTTAGATGTTTTTGTACTGTTTCTACATCATTACGCTCCACCGGTCCTGTCAGGGCATTCATACATCCTTCTTTTAAAATGTTAGTAAGGCTTCCCTCTGCTAATTGATATAATTCTTCTCTTCCCTCAAAGCCACATTCCTCAAAAAGTGTCTGTGACATATCAAAAAGAGCTGTTAATTGATTGGATAATATTGCTGCCGCCGCATGATACTTTATTTTATTTTCCGTTGAAATAATTCGGGTTTTATTACCCATCCCCTGCATTATTTCTTCTATGTAATGGAGATATTTCTCATCACCCTCTATCGTAAACAATGCCTTCGGAAGCTCCCTCCAGGAGTTTTCCTTACTGTTTACCGCCATAAGGGGATGCAAAGAATAGGCATAACAATTTGCTCTGCCTGCATCAGAAAAGATTTTTGAACTATGAAGACCGCTACAGTGAACTACTATCTTACCGGATATATATGGTTTTGCCGCTTCCCATACAGAAGCAATTTCCCCATCCGGCACTGTAAAAAGAATGATATCGCAGCTGCTTATCATTTCCTGTAAGCTCTCATAATATGTTGTTTGTGTAAATGCTGCTGCCCATCTGGCAGACTCTAGGCTTCGGCTATAGTATCCAACTACTTTCCTGCCCTTTTCCTTAAAATATTTTCCAAGTGATACGCCGACCTTGCCGGCACCTATAAAACCAATTTGTATACAACTCACCGGTATACACCGCCTCCTTTCGGAAGCAGCCACGCTTGTCTTTCTAATGTCACGGTTCAACCTCTATCGAATCCATGCATTGTTCTGTCACAGTCGTTCTCATTGTTTTATATCTTTTCTTATATTGATTGTCCGGTATCATTTCCGCCTTTGCAGAATATAATCCATTTGGGTAAATGTTCGTTATGTAAATCTGTTGCACCGGAATCATTTCCCAAATGGTACTATATCACTTTATAGTGGAAATGTAAAATGAAAAGAAATGTGATACATTTTTTCTATCCTTTATTCTATGTTTGTGTTATACTTATCAATATTACTACATTATTAAATTTTTTAAACCTATTTATATTGTAAAAAATATATAACCTGCATCCTAGGAGCATTACTAATGAACAGAAAAAAACTTACCATTAATGAACAAATCCAGGACATGTATGCAAAAGGCATTACTTTCCATTATAATGATGAAAAAGAGATTTCAAACTTTCTCTCTTATAACAACTATTACTTTAAACTAAAATCTTATGGAAAAAATTATGATAAATACCACGCCACTGAAAAAAAGGGGAAATACATAAACCTTGATTTTGCATATCTTCAGGAACTTTCTACACTGGATATGTACCTAAGAAAAGTTATTCTTTCTATGGCATTAGATGTGGAACACGCTCTTAAAACCCAGCTTTTATATGACCTAAGTAAAAATACTGCTGAAGATGGTTATCAGATTGTCGAAAAATATCTTAGTCTGGACTTTCATCGTGTAAAATCACTCCACGACAAAATCGGAAAGTCTGCCGCAAGCGATTTAATACAAAAAATGCAGACAAATAATGACCATTATGCGTTATGGGAAATAGTAGAAGTGATTTCCTTTGGTGAATTTATTGATTTATATCAGCTTTATTATTCCACATATCCATCCAAAGAAAATGATTATAGCAGCTACCTCTGGTCTATTAAATTTTTTACGCAATGCTGCTGCACATAATAATTGCCTATTAAATAGTTTAAAAGCTCCTTATCATATTAAAATACATAAAACAAAAGAGATTCAGTTTGAAATATCAAAGATAAAAACTATCTCTCAAAACTCCCGCGAAAAATGGATGAATAATCCTGTTATTCATGACTTCATTATACTTGTTTTTGTATTCTTAAAACTTATTAAAAGTGATGGCATAAAACAAGCAAGAATCAACGAATTAAAACATCTTTTTAACGAACGAATGCCTCGCCACAAGGAGTACTTTTTTAAGAACGATTCCATCATTGAAAGTTATAAATTTACAACAAAAATTATAAACTATTTTTGTAACAAATTTCGCAAATAAATATTGATTTTTTTTTATAATTGCATATAATAACATAGACGAACAAAAAAACTATGTTTTTTCCGCGGAAATGGTGCCTGCATTGTTTCCGTATTTTTTTGTTTTGAGCGAGTTTAAGAGTATCCATATTATGCGACATGGATACTCTTTTTTTCGTCTTTGTTTCTCTTTTCTACTTGCACATCACGCCTTACTTTTCCATCGCGTACACAAAAATCGCATCCCGTAAAAACTTGGTGCAGCCTACTGCAATTTTATCATAATATGCCGTAAATCTTTCATCTGCCACATACCCTTCTGCTAATGCCTTATGGGCTTCCCTCGAATATGTCCCCTCTTTCCAGAACATACACAGCCACTGGCGGTGTAAATCGCAAGCTTTCTGAGCAAGTTCACCTGCCGGGTCTCCCTGCTCAAATGCTGCTTTTAATGTCTCATTAATAGAGTCGCTCAATTCCTGCGCTTTCTGCCACTGGTTTTCACCCATGCCTAAAACCTTAGCATTTGAAGCATCAATTATCTCATCCCCGTATTTTTCACGGATTTCCTTTCCATAAGCAGCTTCGTTTTCCTCAATTAACTTTTTCTTAAATCCCTCAAATTTTTCTTTATCACTCATAGTCCTCTCTCCTTTTAATGTGCTGATTGTTTTCTTCATATTAGCAATTAGTGCTTCTATTTGATTTCTCCGTTCTATAAGAGCTGTCAGCTGTTCCTCAAACAGCTGTTCCTTGTCCAACTCCGGCATATTTAAAATGTCTGCAATCTTTTTTAAAGGCATTCCAAGCTCCCGATACAAAAGTATCTGCTGTAGTCTGTCAACTTCTGCTGTTCCATATATCCTGTAGCCATTGTCCTCTATGCGCATTGCGTGTAACAAGCCTATCTGGTCGTAATAATGCAGTGTACGCACGCTGACACCTGAAATTTTTGCTAATTCATTTACGGTATATTCCATCATTTTTCACCTGCCTCTTTCTTCCAATTGGAAAATACGTTATTCTGTATACCTGCCGGCTTTGGTATCTCATTCACATCCTAGGATAATTGCATTATATACTATGACGTAACGTCATACTCAAGAGTTTTTTAATATTATCATATCTCTTAATACAAATGCTTTCTGTTGACGTTACAAATTGCTAACGTTAATATGACTATATTACCAAAATTTATATTCATAAAAGCACAAAATAGTAAGGTTACGTAAAATGATAACATTGAAATTTGTTCACCATTGAAGATAATAATATGGATATATTAATTGAATTATTCCATGTGGAAGACGATAAACTTTGAATTTGTGGAGGTAATGGAAAATCAATTATGTACTTGTTGATTATAGGTATGGAATGTATGTTGCTGAGCAAATACTTTCTCACTTGACAAACTAACAGTTGTTAGTATATGATAAAAACTAACAACTGTTAGTAAAGGAGAAAGGTTATGTATTTTGAAAATTTTGTAACAACGATGTCAACGGTCATGCTTATTATTGTATTTGGATATATTGCCTATACAATACGAAAACAAGGCAGTATCGAATATTGGGGCAGACGAATCGCATTTCTTGCGGTTTTCGGATTAGTTGTATGCTGTTTTGTGGCTACAAGGGACAATTATCATCTGTCTGTTCAGGCTTCTATAGATGGAAGTGTTAATCCTGGTATATTTACCATTGAAAGCATACAGTCAAAGATTTGTTGTATTGGTGGAGCAGTAATTGCTTTTTCAGCACTATCCAGTATATTTATAAAGAAACCAAAATATAGAAAAGCGATGTTTCTATTATTAAGTGCTATGATTGTAATAAAAACACTTGTGATTGAAATATCAAGATGGATGATGTAAGCAATTGAGAGGTGCGAGATGAGCGAAAAAAAGAGTACAAAACAGAAAATTTTAGAGAAATCCTTAAAACTTTTTGCAAAAAAAGGATACGATGGAGTTTCCATGCGTGAAATTGCTGCGGCAGTAGGGATTAAAGGAGCTTCCATTTATAATCATTTTAAGGGAAAAGAAGATATTTTCCAGGGCATTTTTCAGGAAATGATAAAACGCTATGATGATATGGCTGGGCTGCTTTCTATTCCAACAGAGGGAACAACAGATGCAGCACAGCGATTTATTGGATTGGGAGAACAGGAGATGTTGCATTTAGCGAAAGCGTTGTTTGCCTTTTTTGGAAAGGATGAATTTGTGGTACAGTTTCGCAGAATACTTGTTGCAGAGCATAATAGAAGTTCGTTAGCGGCTCAGACGTTAAAGAGTTACTATTTTGATGCACCGATTCAGTATCAGACACAACTTTTTGAAAAGATGCAACAATGTGGTGCTTTCAAAGGATATGATGCCAAGACAATGGCACTACATTTTTATAGTCCGGTATATTTTATACTTAGTCGATATGATTTGGAGCAGGATTATGATACCAGCATTAAAGAATTGGAACAGCATGTACATTGGTTTATGGATTTGTATAGCAAATAGTTATAAACATAATGAAGAGCTGTAGATAAAGGTAGGGATGATATGAAAATTGCAATGATTCATGGACAGGGACACAAGGGTGTTACTTATACAATGTCCCAGTGCATATTAGGAAACTTAAAAGAGGAAGATACGGAAGTTAA
Organism: uncultured Roseburia sp.; assembly: GCA_964390485.1. Classification (GTDB taxonomy): domain Bacteria; phylum Bacillota; class Clostridia; order Lachnospirales; family Lachnospiraceae; genus Roseburia. Next base: position 28,655 of record CAYMIS010000030.1, read on the forward strand.
GGAGTTTTTTCTGACAAAGGATGGTCCTGGATTTTGTGTGGGATGTAATAGCTGTTTCATTAAAGGGGAGGAAGTTTGTCCTGAGGCGGCAAAGGTTCAGCCAATCATGCAGGCAATAGAGTGGGCAGATGTGATTATGCTGGATACACCAAACTATTGTATGGATATGAGCGGAGCCATGAAGACATTATTAGACCATTTTGGTTATCGGTGGGTTACACACAGACCACATCCAAGTATGTTCCACAAGGTGGGAATTACACTTTCTTCATCCGCTGGTGCATCTCCTAACAAAACAGTAAAATCTTTAGCTAAGCAGTTAAGATGGATGTGCGTACCGACTGTGTATACCTTTCCGTTTGTTTCTAATGCCATGGGAATCGAAGATTTGGCAGAAGAAAAGAAGCAGAAAATGGAGAAGAAAGCGCTAAAGATAGCGAAGAAAGTAAAAAAGGTTGTAAAGCGTAAGAAAGTTGGTTTACGAACAAAAATGCTGTTTTTGCTGTTTCGAGGTATGCAAATGGAAGAAAAATCAGCGTGGAATCCGACGGATACCAATTGGTGGAAAGAACAAGGCTGGCTGGAAGATAAAAGGCCTTGGTAATAATAAGCAGTGAAAAGTAGCAGAAGAATTAGAAATTTCAGTTGAAATATAGCAGATGGATAAACTTGAATTTTATGTTGTGAAAAAGATGTCTATTAACTAAGACATCTTTTTTTGAAATAACTATTGAAATTAATTTTTAATTCACTTAGGCTTATTATAGGACGTCCAAATAATATGATTTTTACTGCTTTACAGGAGGAAGTTTTGATGAAGAAAGTTTTAGATACTTATTCAAGTAAAAACGATATAAATATAAAACAGATTGTAGCCTATAAAGATAACATACTTGAAATTGAAGAGTATAAAGATGGTTTTAAAAAGGACGATACAATGAATGTAATGAGTGTAACAAAATCTGTAACATCATTGCTGATAGGTATTGCCATTGACCAAGGTTTGATAAAAAGTGTAGACGACTTTGTGATGGACTATTACAAGGAAACTTACACTCCTAAAAGAGGAGAGCAAACTATATTTAAAGTTACAATTAAACATTTGCTTACAATGACAGCAC
>CAYMIS010000031.1:0-29486 GCA_964390485.1 uncultured Roseburia sp.
TTTATCATAGAAGACCTTATAAATCTTTATTTACAGAAAAAGTTTCACAGACTCTATTTCTCCTGTGAAAATGTGCATTTGAGGAACTAAAAAAGAATGATAGTGTTCTTTCCATTGCTTTATCGCTATAGGTGTATGAATAAATTCAGTAACGGATAGTTTTATTTCTTCTACATATTGTGGAATGTCAGCTTCTGGAAGTTCTGCAACCCGGCTAAAGTGTGAGTTTCTTTCTGCATAAAGTGTATCGATTTTCTTTTGATTCTGCGAGCAAAGATAGTCATAGACACTGGCATAATAAGGATTTTTGCTTCTGGTATCCGTAAGACGATTAATTTTATCCCATAAAAATTGTTGAAATTCGGAAAGGTCATCCTTAGGCCAGAAAGTTTTCCATAAAAAATGATTTACTAATTCACCATCGTACTGAAGTACAAAAGATGCATCAGTTTTTATATTATCACTTAAAATACTGGAACATAAATCAGTGAAAGTAGGTGTTATAGGAAGTTCTTTTAAGATAAAAGAGATATTTTCAGTGGTATTTCTTAATTGATGCATATCCTGTTCAATTTCTCCAATACGTCTGCGGAAATAGTAGGCTGCAGCAGTCTCTTTTTTTCATTAAGAAAGCACTTGCCAAAAAGGCAAACGCATGCTAAACTACCGTAATTAGACACAACTAACAAATATTTGTAGAAACTAAGAAAAGGTAGTGTGAACGAAGATGATGATAAATAAAAGACTAATTTCTATGGTCGATGAGAGTAAAAAATACGTAGCGGGAAATGTGCTAATGCAATGGTGCAACCTTGCTGCCAATATTGTGATTATGACCTGTGTGGCACGTTTTGTGCAGAAATTGTATGAAAAACAGGTGGGAAAAGAGGATTATCAGCTACTGGCAGTTATTTTTGCAGCAGTAATTGTTCTGCGATTTATATGCGAAAAAGGGGCTGTACGAATGAGCTATCTGGCATCACGTACCGTAAAAAAGACATTACGGGAAAAGATATATTCAAAGCTGCTACGACTCGGAAGTGCGTATAACCAGCAAATCAGTTCCTCAGAGGTGGTGCAGGTGGCAGTAGAGGGTGTAGACCAGTTGGAAACATATTTTGGAGCATATCTTCCGCAGTTTTTCTTTAGTATGATTGCGCCTTTTACTTTATTTCTGGTATTAAGCTTTGTAAATATCACATCTGCAGTGGTACTGCTTATATGCGTACCTTTAATACCTGTGACGATTGCAGTGATACAGACCTGGGCAAAGAAGCTGCTGTCAAAATATTGGGGGCAGTATACAGCATTAGGTGATACCTTTTTGGAGAATCTTCAGGGACTTACAACCTTAAAAATATATCAGACGGATGAGATGAAACATCGTCAGATGAATGAAGAATCAGAAAAATTCCGTAAAATTACAATGAAGGTGCTTACCATGCAGTTAAATTCCATTACGATTATGGATATTGTAACTTATGGCGGAACTGCACTTGGAATGATTCTTGCAATTTTACAGTTTAAGGCTGGAAAAATTGATTTGGCAGGCTGCCTGATGATTATTCTTCTATCGGCAGATTATTTTATTCCGATGAGACGACTGGGAAGCTATTTTCATATTGCGATGAATGGTATGGCGGCCAGTGATAAGATATTCCGCTTGCTGGATATTCCGGAAACGGAGGAAAAAAGCGGGGTTATAAAAGAAAATACAGAAATATCAATAAAAAATGTTTCTTTTTCCTATGAAAAAGACAGGGAGATTCTGCATGATATTTCAATTGAATTGCCACAGGGGAAATTTGTGGCATTAGTGGGGGAAAGCGGTTGCGGCAAATCTACGATAGCAGGTCTGCTTTCCGGTAGAAATAAGAATTATTCCGGCAATATTAAGATTGGCGGCGCAGAGCTTTCGACAATAAATGAAGAAAACAGAATGAAAAACATCACACTGGTAAGCCACAACAGTTATTTGTTTAAGGGAACAGTAAGAGACAATCTTCTGATTGGTAAAAAAACAGCCTCTGATGAGGAAATGTATGCTGTATTAAAAAAAGTGAAACTGTATGACTTTTTACAGGAAGAAGATGGACTTGATACCATGCTTTTAGAAAAGGCATCCAATCTTTCGGGAGGACAGTGTCAGCGTCTTGCATTAGCAAGAGCATTGCTGCACGATACGCCTGTTTACATATTCGATGAGGCAACCTCTAATATTGATGTGGAAAGTGAAGAAGCGATTATGGAGCAGATTCGGGAATTGGCAAAGGAAAAGACCGTCCTTCTGATATCCCACAGACTTGCTAATGTAATAGAAGCAGATGAAATTATTGTGATTGAAAATGGAAGAATTGCAGAAAAGGGAAAACATATGCAGCTTCTTAAAAATGCGGCAGCGTATGGGCGTATGTATCGTTCCCAGATGGAATTAGAGCAGTATGGAAGTGGATTAAGAAAAGCGTAATTCCTGAAAAGTTGCTTGCTGAAAAACCTATTGATATTTTGGAAAGGTATGGTATTTGGATGAATCCGGAAAAGATACAAAATAAGAAACGAAGTAATTTAAAAATCTGTCTGCAGTTATCCGGTCTGGTAAAGCCGCTATCCGGCTATATGCTGCTGGCAATTTTTATGGGGCTGGTGGGAAATTTGTGTGCCACATTTATTACAATTCTTGGTGGTTATGCAATGATTGGTTTATTAGGAATAGATGCAGATATTCATGTAAGGACGATATTTGTAATTGCAACAGTAATAGCACTGTTACGGGGTATCTTACGATATGCAGAGCAGGCATGCAATCATTTTATTGCATTTAAATTGCTGGCGCTTATCAGAGATAAGGTATTTGGTGCATTAAGACGACTTTGTCCGGCGAAGCTTGAGGGACGGGATAAAGGAAATCTGATTTCTGTGATTACCTCAGATATTGAGCTTTTAGAAGTGTTTTATGCCCATACGATATCACCCTGTGTAATTGCATTACTGTTTACGATTATCATGTGTATATTTATTGCTCAGTTTCATGTCGGACTGGCAATTTTAGCTTTGCTGGCATATGGGACAGTGGGAATTGTCATTCCACTGATTATGTCAAAAATCAGTTCGGAGGATGGACGTGTGTTTAGAAATGAGTCCGGAAAACTAAGTGGTTATGTACTTGAAAGTCTCCGGGGCTTACAGGAAATTATGCAGTACGGAATTGGAAAAGAGCGCCTTACCGGGATGAATCAGAAGACAGATGAGTTATCCCGGATAGAAGAAAAAATGAAGGAAAAGCTTGGGAATAATATGGCGGTTACAAGTACGATAATCTGGGTATTTGATTTTCTTATGCTGATTATTTCTGCTTATCTTTATCACAAGGGGGAAGTGGGATTTGAAGGAGTGATATTGCCGGTGCTTGCATTAATGAGCTCCTTTGGCCCGGTGGTTGCCCTTGCTAATTTAGGAAGCACCCTTAGCAATACTTTTGCAGCGGGGAACAGGGTGCTGGACATTTTAGAAGAAGTGCCTGTGGTAGAGGATATTACAGGAAAAGAAAAAGTCTGCTTCGCAGGGGCTGGTGCAGAATGCATTAATTTTTCCTATGAGGAGAATCAGATTTTGAAAGATTTTTCCTTAGAAATTCCGAAAGGAAAAACTGTTGGAATTACAGGAAAAAGCGGTAGTGGTAAGTCTACATTCTTAAAGCTTTTAATGCGTTTCTGGGAGACGGATTCCGGAAAAATTACATTTTCCGGGAAAGAAATTAGTGAGATTAATACAGCTGACCTAAGAAGCATGGAAGGCTTTGTGACGCAGGAGACCCACTTATTCAGTGACAGTATTTTTAATAATCTTCGTGTGGCAAAGGAAGATGCATCTTTAGAAGAGATGATGAAAGCCTGCAAAAAAGCGTCGATTCATGATGTTATTATGAGTTTTCCAAAAGGGTATGATACACCGGTGGGAGAACTTGGAGATACACTTTCCGGTGGGGAACGACAGAGAATTGGTCTGGCAAGGGCATTTTTACATGATGCTGATTTGTTACTTTTAGATGAGCCTACCAGTAATCTGGACAGCTTAAATGAAGGTGTGATTTTAAAATCCCTAAAGGAAGAATGTGAAGGAAAAACAGTCATTTTAGTATCCCATAGAAAATCTACAATGGGTATTACGGATGTGAATTACTGTGTAGAGAATGGAAGAATGAGTTGATGTGTCTTTTGCTGGTAATCAGCTGAGATATTATGTGATTTGTGAATTTAAGGAATGAAAGAAACGATAATAGAGGAGAATAAGATGAAGATTAAAAAGGGTGTATATATCGCAGTTGGATGCATTGGCTTAGGAATTGGTGCGATAGGAGCAGTAGTTCCACTGCTTCCGGCATTTCCATTTCTTTTATTGGCAGCCATCTGCTTCGGAAAAAGTTCAGAGCGCCTGTATACATGGTTTATTGGGACGAATCTGTACAAGAAAAATTTAGAAAGCTATGTGCAGGGGAGGGGAATGACCTGGGATACAAAGATTCGCATTATGATAATTGTGACACTTACCATGTCGGTTGGTTTTATTATGATGAGTAAGGTTCCGGTAGGAAGAATCGTGTTAGCCTGTGTATGGGTATTTCATATTATTTATTTCTGTTTTGGAATTAAGACATTGAAAAATGTGAAGGATGGAGTTGCCTTAGTGGAGGAAGAAGAGGCAATTAACCCAGAGAGTATAACAGAATCATAAAAAAATAAAAAGAGCGGTTCACAAACTGTTTTGCTAAAATCAGAAAAACAATTTGTGAGCCGCTTTCTGTTTAAATATATATGCCTAATGAAATAAATCACGAGTTTGTCAGGATATGCCTATTTTTTAAATGCGATAAAGTTCTCGGCCTGAGTATAGGATTGGTGAAGGTCGGAAACAAAATCGTAATCCTTTGCTTCATTGTAAATAACAAGTTCGCTGAGATTTCCAATAAAAGAAGGCTGGAAAACATCTCCACCAAGGATAATCCATTTTACATAGCGGTTTGTTGGGACATTTTCCATAATACCGGCAACCTCACCATTAATAAAGGTAACAGCCTTTTCAGTTTTGGCATTATAGGTAACCACGTAGTGAGCCCATTCATGTTCTCTAAGCTGGCAGGAACTGATATCGTACCAGCCGTTGACTTCTTTGGAATCACGGATGCGGAAATCAGAATGTCCTTCCCAGGCTTCCGGGAGAATACTACAGAAACCGGTTTCAAATTTAATATAAAGGGCAGATGCCCATAAATGATTCTCCTTTGGCTTTATCCACAGGGAAATGGTAAAGCTGTCATTTACAATAGTGCCGGGTGGGATATGTACGGTGTTAGTCTCTGGAGCGCCCCCTGGGAAGTATAAAGAACAGGAATCGGAAAAAATTCCATCATCAAAATAAAGTCCTTCGCCATTGACGGTTGCTTTCATGCTTTTATCTTCCGATAACAAATCACCATTAAAACGGAAAGCAAAATTGCTGTGTCCGTTGGAAGAATATTCTTCAGCAAATTTTAAGAAGTCAGAGATAGGAAGGGGTTTTGAATAATAAAAGCCCTGGGCTATCTGACAGCCGCAGCTGGTAATGAAATCAGCCTGCTCTTTTGTTTCAATTCCTTCTGTTACAACATCCAGCTTTAAATCCTTACACATTGCAATTACATTGCGAAGAATCTTTCGCCCCCGGACATTTGAGGAGGATTCCTGTAAAAATCCCTTGTCAATTTTGATCGTATTGGCAGGAATATCCTTTAATAGATTCAATGCGGAAAAGCCTGCACCGAAGTCATCAATGGAAACTAAAAAACCCCGGGCCTGCAACAGGTCTACCATATGTATTAATTCCATATTGTCTTTTATAAACAGACTTTCGGTAATCTCGATTTCCAGTTCATTAGTTGGAATACCATATCGATTGGCAATTTCTGTCAGTGTGTCCGGAAAATTAAGGTCAAATAAATGAAGCCGGGACATATTAATAGAAACCGGCAGATGATCATATTTTTTACCCACCCAGGTGGATTTCATCTGGCAGACCTTTTCATAATTGTACATATCGAGTTTGGAAATGAAACCATTTTTTTCGAAAACAGGGATGTACATCATTGGAGAGCGGATGCCGTCAATGGGATGAACCCATCGGGATAAAGCTTCTGCACCATAAATTTCAAGAGAAACCATATTTACCTTTGGCTGTAGATAAACATGAAATTCCCCATTTTCCAGTGCATTATCCATTTCTAATTCAATATTGCGGCTGATTTCCAGTTCTTCATTGTGGGATTCATAGGAGAAAAAACAATTTTTTCCATTATATTTTGCCTGATACATGGCAGCATCGCATTTGGCAAGAATATCATCCAAAGAAGCATCTGTACTCTGGTTTAAGACAATTCCGATACTTAAGGAAACCAGAGAGAGAATATCCTTACGAAAATAAATGGTATTCATGCTTTCTAACAGATTTGTGGCAATCTGTTCTAATTCCTGCTGAGTATACTCTCCGGGAAAAAGTACCACATATTCATCCCCACCAATGCGGGAAGCAAAACCTTTGGTATGCTGTTTAATCAGACGGGCAATCTGCATTAAGAAATTATCGCCAACGCTGTGACCGTAGAGGTCATTCACACGTTTGAAATTGTCGACGTCAATAAACATTGCGTGTATATTAAGATTTTTGCCTACCTGACTGTAATATTCATATAACCCTCTGCGGTTTGCCAGTCCTGTCAGGTAATCACTTTCAGCTAGTAAACGCATAGCGGCAATCTGGGATTGCTTTTTTGGCTTATTTATTTGTAAATCATCTTTTGTCATGCTTTATATCACCTCATTGGTTATCGATATTGTTATCAAAAGCTGGTTGTTACAAAGATGCAGTATCATGTCTACCGATATTATAGCATGACTTTAGTACTTGTCCAAGGGAATGTTGAAGTGAAAAAAGTCTTTTTTGCAACGAGAAAGTAGACTTTATGCATAGAAAAAAAAGGAGGAATGTATTAAAATGGGAGTAAGCTATGAAAGCGGTTACATTTATTTGGGAAATACAATATCTGACAGAAAAAGTAAGAACTGTATTGTCACAAAGATACCGGATTAGATGCAAAATAAAAAGTATGGAAAGGTATGGGTACAGACATGAATATAGCAATAGAATATTTTTCAACAGAGCATCAGATTACAATTTATTGGGAAAAAATAACTGAGATTCCAAGTGGGGCAAAGTATCAGATTCTGCTTAATGGAGAATTGTGTGGAGAAACGGCTAAGACACATTATACCATACGGGATTTAACGGCAGAGAGAGAATATCAGCTTTCTGTAAAGATTATCACAGAGACTGCAGGAGAGAAAACAGAAGAGCTGCTTGGCGAATTGACAGTAAGTACAACCGCAGAAAAAGAAATAATTGATATTACAAAAGCACCTTACAATGCCTTAGGAGATGGGAAAACCTTAAATACAGCAGCAATTCAGAAAGCCTTCGATGACTGCCGGGCTAATCAGCGGGTATATATACCTGCCGGTGTTTTTTTAACGGGAGCACTGCGCATGCACAGTGATATGGAGCTTTATATAGAAAAGGATGGTGTATTAAAAGGAACAGAAAATCCGGAGGATTATCTGCCACGTATCTGGAGCCGTTTTGAAGGGACGGAAATGGAATGCTACAGCAGTCTTTTGAATATTGGTGAGTTAGACCATAATGCTGCGTATGTATGTAAAAATGTAGTAATTCAGGGAGAAGGAACCATTGAAAGCGGCGGTGTTGCACTGGCAAAAAGTATTATTCGTTCCGAAAGGGAAAAACTGGCAGAATATATTGCTTCCTTAGGGGATGAGATTCTTACCTACGAAAAGGCAGATACAATTCCGGGACGTGTAAGACCTCGTCTTATCAATATGAGTAATGCGCAGAATGTGCGAATTTCCGGTCTTGATTTGAAAAATGGAGCCAGCTGGAATGTTCATATGATTTATTCGGATAATATTCTGACAAACAATTGCCGGATTTATTCCGAGGCAGTATGGAATGGAGATGGATGGGACCCGGATTCCTCTACGAACTGTACACTTTTTGACTGTGAATTTTTTACCGGAGATGATGCAGTGGCAATCAAATCAGGAAAAAATCCGGAAGGCAATAAGATAAACAGACCTTGTGAGCACATTCGTATTTTTGACTGTGTCAGCAGCATTGGTCATGGAATTGTAATCGGAAGTGAGATGTCCGGCGGTGTTTCTGATGTGAAAATCTGGGATTGCGACATGGGCTGCTCCATGAACGGTGTGGAAATTAAAGGTACAAAGAAGCGTGGCGGATATGTGCGTGGTCTTTATGTAAGAGATACGATTGTGGCAAGAATTTTAATGCATTCGGTGGGTTATAATGATGATGGAATCCCGGCAGAAAAACCACCGGTTTTTGAAAATTGTACCTTTGAAAATGTACAGATTTTAGGAAAATATCTGGAAAAAGACGGAAGTATTCTTCCTTGTAAAGCGGTGGAATTGTGTGGATTTGATGAAGAAGGACATCATATTAAAAATGTTACCTTCCGTAATATGAAGATGTCAGGGGACATAAATCTTGCTTACTGCGAAGGGGTACATTTCGAAAACATTATGCCACTTTCTTAAAATAGGAAAAAGGTATAGGATGCAGAAAAATCAACGGGGCAGTATTTGAAAAGCGTTTTGTTTTTGCAGAGAATGTGCTATAATTAGGAATAGATGTTTGGAATCCTAAGAAGAATGCTTAAAAAAGGGCTGTTCATCTGATTTCAACTGGTGATAAAGGGAAAGGATTTTTTTAGTTATGGAAGCAAAAACAACAATGGAAATTACAAATGATAAACTGGAGGAAGCGATTAAGCAGTATGCCACAGAGCGTACCCCGGACAATCTGAATATGATATTAAATCTGCTGCGTCCGACAAAGCTTTTAGTTCCGGCAATGTTACAGTCTCCGGAACAGCCGGTTCCATGCTTTTTAAAGAATGCAAATGGCGAGCAGTTTTTAGCAGTTTATACCTCCAAGGAACAGATACCGCAGGAACCAAAGAGTCAGGCAATTTTAAGCATGCCGTTTCCTGCCTGCAACAATCTTGTGGTGAAAAAGGAATTAAATCTGATTGGAATGGCAATTAATCCATTTTCAGATAATCTGATTTTGAAAAAAGAATTAGTAGAGAAGCTTCATGAAGCAGACCAGAAGGCTGCACAGATGAAGCAGGTAAAAATGACACCGGAACAATTCCATGTATTTGTGAAAAAACAGGTGGAATTTGGTGTTCTGCCAAAACGTCTTTTCACAGAGAAAGAAGCCTTTGTGGACAAGCTTTGCGAAGAAAAAGAAGCATTTATTAATGAGATATTTGCTGAAGCATACAAAGAGCCAAAGCTTTACCCATATTCAGAGGATGACTATTCTGTTATGGCATTAAATATTGCTGAGGATTTGACCTTGGTACGTGTAGATTTCCCGGAAAAAGGAATTGTTACACCACTTTGTTATCGTGTATATATTACCTTTGACCCAACGACCAAGAAAGCCGGCTATTATACAATTGAGAAGACAGAAGAAAAGGATGTACGTTTGTTAGGCGGCTTTGGCGAGGACGGAAAACATATCAGCTATGGTAATGCACCGGTAGAAGGTGCAGAATTGCAGGAGATTATGAATCTTGCAAGAAAACCGGAAGAGATTACAAGTTAGGAATGTCTGAATAAGGAGCAGCAGGTATGAAGGAAACATTAAAGAGAGTGAAAGCAGATGTGATTTTATCTGCGATACTGTGTTTGGTATTAGGTGTAGTGTTAATCCTATGGTCAGCGGAGACAATTAAAATTTTATGCCGGATTCTGGCAGCAGGTCTTGCGATTATTGGTGTGATTAATATTATAAGCTATTTCAGAGACAAACGGATGCATATGTTTTCAGGAGTACTGGGCTTAATAGTTCTGCTTATTGGAGTATGGCTGTTTTTAAGACCGGACAGCGTGGCCAGCTTAATACCGATAGTAATCGGAGTGATACTTGCGGTACATGGGATACAGGATATTAAGCTTGCGATAGAAACAAAGCGTAACGGTTATGAAAAATGGTGGAGTGTTCTGCTGATGGGAATTATCAGTCTGACACTGGGAGTAGTGTGTATTGTATATGCCTTTGGCTTAATCTCACTGGCGTTAAAGCTGATAGGTGTAGCGTTAATTTATGACGGACTTTCCGATTTATGGATTGTTTCCAGGGTATCCAAATCTGCAAAACAGAAAAAGCAGGAGGAAGAAGCCCTTGAAGCAGAATACAAAGAAGTGGAAGTAGTGGAGGAAGACGAGAATATCGTGTAGGACTTTGTCAGATTCCTAAAAATAAGAAAGAGACGGTTTACAGAAGTTCCCTTATAAGCTATCACAGAGATGTGGGCTTATAAGAGAAGCATGTAAACCGTCTCTTTTTTAGACCGTAATTTTTCCTTCGTAAATTAAGGAAATGAATTTGCTGACTAATACAGGGTCAAACTGTGTACCACTGTTTTTCTCTAATTCATCAATTGCATAAGCAACAGGAAGGGCCTGTTTGTAAGGACGTTTTGCAGTCATGGCATCGAAGCAGTCTGCAATTGTCAGAATTCGTGCCATATATGGAATTTCTTCTCCGGCAAGACCTCTTGGATAGCCGGTACCGTCAAAGCGCTCATGGTGGCCGACAACGGCAGGAATTACATAGTCCATATCCGGCAGGTAACGAATCATTTTTGTTGAATTCTCAACATGGGTTTTCATAATGCTGTATTCCTCATCCGTCAGGTTAGAGGATTTCTTTAAAATATGTTCCGGAATACTAATTTTTCCAATGTCATGTAATAATCCTGCATCCCGGACGATTTCGATTTCCGTGTCACTCATTTCTAAGGCTTCTGCTAAAATCACTGCATATTTGGAAACGTTCATGGAATGGATAAAGGTATAAGTGTCCTTTGCATCAATTGCAGCAGTAAGCGCGTAGATAGTTGGAGCAATTCGGTCATATGCTGCCCGGATATCAGGGTTATTGGAGCGGTTTTCCATTCCTTCGCGATAAACGACAAGATTGCCCTTACCGTCCATTTTTCCGTAATAAACAGCCTGCTCCGCATTATGTAAAAAAGAGGAGGCATCTTTGGAAATGCCGGGGAAAGTGGAAATACCACAGGTAATGGTAACATCCCAGACGGTGTCAGAAGGAAGGTCAGTTGCAATCTGGGCGATAATACGTTGCGCAAGGTCTTTTGCAGAATCAATGTCATTCCCGTCCTTTAATATCATAAGCTCATCGGCACCAAAGCGGAATGCAATATCAGAAGAGCTTATTTCGTGAAGAACAGCAAGGGCACAACGGTGAATCAGATTGTCTCCTTCTTTAGAGCCGTATAACTCGTTATAAAGCTTAAAATCGTCAATATCAAAAATGAGCAGGGTTTTTGGCTGCTTCTCTATGCATGCCTGTTCAATACGTTCATAGGCATTTTTTCGATTATAAAGAGAGGTTAAATCGTCAGTGATAGATGCCCGGTAAGCATTCTGGTAAAGGTTGGCATTTCGTAGTGCATAAGCTGTATAATGGCACATTTTTGCAAGACATTTTCGCTGGGTATCGTTTAAGGGCTTGTGTCTGTGGTCTGCAATATAAAGAAAACCAATAATGGTGTGATTATATTTTAAGGTATAAAAAGCGCGGATTTTTTCCAGTTTTAACCATTCCTGCTTGCGCAGTGTTAAAAGAGAAATCAGTTCTTTGGATTCACAGTTATCAAGACAGATGAAATTGTCCATTGTGCGAAGCTCATGCAAAATATCCTGGTCAGGAACGCTATATTTCTTAAGATAGGATATGTTTCCATATTCGCGGGTAACGTGAAAAGTATTACCTGCCTGATGATTCATCATTAGTAACAGACCATCTACATTTAAAATCGGTACAAGAGCCTCCATAAGGGCATCATAAATGACATCAGCATCAAGGGTATCAATCACAGTGGATAAAAAATTTTCGATTATTTCTTTGTATTCGTTCATAAATCTCCTTGGCAAAAGTGTAATGTGTTAATACTTCAAAGTGTTGCAAAAGTTGAAAAATAGAACTTTTGTCTTCTTGCCGTCGAAGTAATAGTATACTATAATAATAGAAAAAGTAACATAGGAAATAAGAATCAGAGAACGGAGACTAATCATGAGACTGGAAGAATTTAAAATGGAACGGACAGGATTATTAGAAATCGGACAGGTACTGCCTATTACAGAAGGGAAACTGCCGACGTCCTATTATTATACCTTAGGACAGGCATATGCCATGTCTGCGAATTATGTGGTGAGTCAGAGAATCAAATCGAAAGAGGGCAAAGTGGTAGATATCAAAGAAACGCCAAAGGGGTACTTTGTGACAGTTGAATTTGATGAATAATTATTATAGAATAGATACATGTTACAAAGGAAGGAAGTAGTACATGCGTTATTTACCAACGAGTAAACTGACGCCGGGAATGGCTCTAGGGCAGAACATATACGAAGGTTCAGGGCGAATTTTATTAGAAAAGCATTTGCTTTTGACAGAAGAGTCGATTTCTAATCTTGAGTTTTTAGGTTTTCCGGGAATATACATTGATGATGATTTTACGCGCGGTGTGGAGATTCAGCAGGTCTTAGGTCCACAGGTAAGAAGCCAGGCGCTGAAGGTGATACATGAGTTGTTTTCATTTGATTATGAGGCTAATATACCACCTGTTTCAGAAATAAAATTAAAAAAGACCATTGAGTGTGTGGTAGAAGATATTTTAAATAACGGTGATATTATGCTGAATGTGCTTGATATCAAGGATTATAATGATTACATTTTTTTCCATTCCGTGAATGTTGCTATGCTCTCTGTAATTGTGGGAGCCAGATATGGTTTAGAGAAAAAGCAGATGTTTGAGTTAACAACAGCAGCAATGCTGCATGACATCGGCAAGAAGTTTGTAAGTACCAATGTTGCGAAACAGGAGGAAGAGCAGGGAAGGGCTCAGTTAAGAATGCATCCAAAGCTTGGTGCAGAATTTTTAAAAAATAATTACAGTTTTTCTCCGCTGATAATGCAAAGTGTTCTGATGCATCATGAAGCATATAATGGAGGCGGTTATCCAGAGGGCAGGTCAGGGGAACAGATTCCTTTGTATGCGAGGATTATTCGCATGACAGACTGCTATGATACCCTGACATCAAAACACCCATCCAAGGAGGCATTATCTCCATCCGATGCGGTTGAGTACCTGATGGCACAGACCGGGGCGGAATTTGATCCGGAACTGGTAGATGTTTTCATTAAGAAAATTGCAGTTTATCCGGTGGGATGTGAGGTTGTGCTGTCAGATGGAAGACACGGAGTTGTTGTTCAGAATTTTGAACGTTTTCCATTAAGACCATTAGTGAAAATGTTGGACAACAGTGCATTTTTGAATCTGCGGGACGATGAAGAAGTCAGAAATTTAACAATTGTAAAAGTGATTTTAAAATAAAAGAGATGGCGTTCCATCTCTTTTCTTTTTTTGCCGGGTCATGCTATAATGAGCGAAAAAGTGTTCTGATAAGTAAAAATCTTATAGAATGAATTGTAAAATAAGTCTTATGGAAGAAAAGAGTAGATAATTATGAAAATTTTATTGGCAGCAATTAATGCAAAATATATACATTCAAACCTTGCAGTGTACAGTTTGCGGGCTTATGCAAGGGAATATGCCAATCATGTTGAGATTGGTGAATATACCATAAATAACCGGACAGATTATATTTTAGAACAGATTTATAAGCAGAAACCGGACGTGTTATGTCTCTCCTGTTATATCTGGAATATTTCTTATGTGGAAGATTTGATACAGGAATTCCATAAAATCTGTCCGGATACTCCAATCTGGGTAGGGGGACCGGAGGTGTCTTATGAAGTGGAAGCCTTTTTGAGGGAGCACCCGGAGGTGACAGGTGTGATGATTGGGGAAGGAGAAGAAACCTTCCGGCAGTTGTGCGGATATTATGTAAACCACGATGCGGAACTGGAAGAAATCAAAGGAATTGCTTTCCGTAAATCAGAAACAGACCTATGCGTTACTCCTTACAGGGAGCCTATGGACATGAGTGAGATTCCTTTTTGTTACGATGCCATAGAGGATTTTAAAAACAGAATTATTTATTATGAGTCTAGCAGAGGCTGTCCTTTCAATTGCAGTTACTGTCTATCTTCCGTGGATAAGCGGCTTCGTTTCCGTAATATAGAGCTTGTGAAAAAGGAGCTGGCATTCTTTATAGAAAAGGAAGTGCCTCAGGTAAAATTCGTGGACAGAACTTTTAATTGTAAGCATGAGCATGCAATGGAAATCTGGCATTTTATCAAAGAACATGACAATGGAATTACAAATTTTCATTTTGAAATCTCGGCAGACCTGCTAAGGGATGAGGAATTAGAATTGATTGGTACGATGCGTCCGGGGCTGATTCAGTTAGAAATTGGTGTGCAGTCTACGAATGAGGCTACGATTACAGAAATTCACCGCAGTATGAAGCTGGATTTATTAAAGGATATTGTTACTAAAATTCAGAAAAACGGAAATATTCATGAGCATCTGGATTTGATTGCAGGACTTCCTTATGAGGATTATAAAACCTTTGGAAAGTCCTTTGATGAGATTTATGCTTTAAAACCAAATCAGCTGCAATTGGGATTTTTAAAGGTGTTAAAGGGTTCTTATATGTATGAGCATGCGAAGGAATATGGTATGGTATATCATTCCCACGCACCATATGAAGTACTTCGTACCAGCTGGTTATCCTTTGATGAGGTATTAAAAATTAAGCAGGTAGAAGAGATGTTAGAGGTTTACTATAACAGTGGACAGTTTGAAGTTACGATGAAGGTATTAGAGCCCTTGTTTGAAAGTCCGTTTTATATGTTTCAGGATTTGGGCGCATTTTATGAAAGAAAAGGCTATTTTGGCATGAGTCATGCCAGAATCCGAAGATGTGAGATATTGCTGGAATTTTTACAGGATAGAGGAGAAAAGGATGAAACGCTGCGCTTAATAGAAGAAAGTCTTACTTTTGATTTATATTATAGGGAAAATTGTAAAAGCAGACCACGCTGGGCACCGGCAGGAGCAGAATTTAAACAGCAGTCGCGTTACTACTGCAAAAACGGTATGAAAAGCCATGTGGAGCCTTTTCATTATGAATTCCCGGATAAAAGGGTTAAAACAGTATCGTCATTGCCGGAACGCAGGGAAATGCCGATATATGTACTGTTTGATTATGAGAATAGAGACCCTCTCGACCATCAGGCGAAGGTAATGGTTGTGGACGGAAATGTTGGCGAAGCGTAGAACTGTGTGTGACTAATGGTTAGGAGACGAAGCAGAAAAGGTAGATTGTCAAATGAGATAAGAAAAGACGGGAGGCTGCAAAGTGAAAAAGCGAACAACAGAAATATTAAAACGTTTAGATGAAGCTTATGGTACAGAGTACATTTGCTACTTAAATCATGAGACACCATGGCAGCTTTTAATTGCTGTAATTTTAAGTGCCCAGTGTACGGATGCCCGGGTTAATATTGTGACAGAACAGCTTTTTAAGAAGTATGATTCCCTGGAAAAGTTTGCAAAGGCGGATTTGGCAGAATTAGAACAGGATATTAAATCCACCGGATTTTATCATAATAAAGCCAAAAATATCATAGCATGTACAAGAAGCCTGCTGTATGACTATAACGGCGAAGTTCCCCGGACTTTAGAGGAACTGACCGGGCTTGCGGGAGTAGGCAGAAAAACAGCAAATGTTATCCGTGGAAATATTTATAATGACCCAAGTATCGTTGTGGATACCCATGTAAAACGTATCTCCAAACGTCTTGGTTTCACAGAAGAAACGGACCCGGAAAAAATCGAGTATGATTTGATGAAAGTACTGCCAAAGGAGCATTGGATTTTGTATAATATTCAGATTATTTCCTTCGGAAGAAATATCTGCTTTGCAAGAAGCCCGAAGTGTGAGGAATGTTTTTTACAGGATTTGTGTAAGTCTGAGGATAACAGAACGAAAGGCAGAAAACGTAGATAGGGATGAAGATGGAACTGGATAATTATGTGGTCATAGACTTGGAAATGACCGGGTTGAATGCCAAAACAGATAAAATTTTAGAGCTTGGTGCTGTGCGGGTACAGAAGGGCAGACAGGTAGGATTTTTTTCAGAAATTGTATGCCCGAAGGTGCAGCTGTCGGAAAGAATTGTGGAGTTGACAGGAATCACTCAGACGATGGCAGAGACAGGGGCGGATTTAGATGAAACAGTTTTAAAATTTTTGGAATTTATAGGCGATGATTTGCTGGTGGGACAGAATGTGATTTTTGATTATGGATTTCTAAAGCAGTGGGCGGTAAATCATAAGATTACCTTTGATAGAAACGCAGTGGATACACTAAAACTGGCAAGAAAATTTCTGCCGGCAGAGCAGAAAAAGGATTTGGAAAGCTTGTGCAATTATTTTGGAGTGGAAAGAAGAAATGCCCACAGAGCCTTAGATGATGCAGTAGAAACAGCAGAAATATTTGAACGGCTAAAAATGGAATATTATGGGAAGGAGCCGCAGGCTTTTGCACCTGTGCCTTTGCTTTATAAAGCAAAGAAGCAGTCTCCGGCAACCTTGCAGCAGAAGAGATATCTGAAACAATTTACGGCATATCATGGAATTGATATGCCGCAAAATATTGATAATATGAGTAAAAGTGAAATGTCAAGGCTGACAGATCAGTTGATTGCAAAACATGGAAAAGTACCAAAGCAGGATTCTTAAAGGGCAGCAGAAGGATTGCCATCCCGGATTGTCATAAGCTTGTCGAGGATTGGCTGCTTCATGCGGGATTCTAACTGATTTGCACTTTCGATTAATTTCTCGATGGAAGCTGATTCATTGCGCTGCTTATAAATGTCTGCTAACAGGGTATAGTTTGTGCTGACGTCTGTTTTGCAGGCAATGCCAAATTCCAAAACAGGGACTGCTTCTGCTTCATATCCCTTTTCAATAAGGGTCTGGGCATATTCCGGTAAAATTTTCGCCAGTCTGGCAAAATTTTCATCGTACTCGGATAAAAGGGGAAGATTAGCCGGACCATATTTTAGCTTTAAATCGGTATTGGACTGCCCATTCAGATTTAAAATTTTGGCGTCTTTTAGACCTTCCAGTTCCAGTTCATAATTTTTTAAGATTTCATCTGGGCAGATACCTATTGGAAATTTGTCCAAAGGTATGGTAATATAGGAAAGTCCGCTGATGTCCTGACGGCGTACATGATTTGCTTCATGTTCCCGGTCCCAGAAAGCATCTTCTACTGCTTTTTGCTGGTCGAGACCCTTTTTGCGGAAAATTTGTATCACTAAAATAACAATAAGTAACAGACCTAAAAATGGAAATGCCATAGTGTGCATCCTTTCTATTTTTAAATAATATTCAAAGAAAGCGAGGCTAAATGCGATGTATAATTTTGGAAAAAAGAAAAACAGATATGTACTGGCTGGTATTGTTGTCGTATTAATCGGAACAATGGTACTTACAACATTATTAGCTGCTCTCATGTAAAAATATACTAAAAAATGCTTGGACAGTCAAATATATTCGTTGATATGCACCTTGAAAATAGAAGCAGTTATGATAAAATATGTTGAAAAAGATTTTTTGACTCATTTATTCGGGAAAGTGTAAAGGTATGTGAGTTGAAAAGTGCTTTAGCAAGAGTGTACAGGGTGCATTCTTAATTACAGTACAATAGTATTTAGAGGGAAAATAAATGAAGAAAATGAGAAAAATCATATCACTTGCAGCAATTCTATGTGTGCTTGGGGCAGTTACTGCAGTAACAGTAAATGCAAAAGCGGAAGAAACAGACAAAATTGCAGAAGGTGTATACATCGGCAGTGTAAATGTGGGTGGAATGACAGCAGAAGAAGCTGCTGGTGCAATCAGTGCATATGTTGCAGAAGCAAGGGAAGCGGTACTGACACTTGCAGCAGACGATAGAAAGGTTACGGCTACAGCAGCAGAGTTTGGTATTTCTTATACTGATGAGAACCTTGTTCAACAGGCAATGGATGTATGTAAAAGCGGAAGTCTGATTAAGCGTTATAAAGATAAGAAAGATTTGGAGCAGGGACCAAAGGTAATTCCTTTTTCCATGAGTGTTGATACGGACGTTGTTTCAGCATTATTAGAAGCCCATGTGGAAGAACTTAATATAGAAGCCGTTGACAGCAGCTTGACACGCGAGAATGGTGAATTTTCAATTGTTGAAGGTAATACCGGTGTTGTTGTAAATGTACCGGAATCTGTGACAGCAATTGAGACATTCCTGAATGAGTCATGGGATGGAAGCGAAGCAGAGATTGCCCTTGTAGCAGAGATTGAAGAACCGAGAGGAACTGTGGAAGAACTTTCCAAGGTAAAGGATTTGCTTGGCGGTTATTCCACAAATTACAGCGATTCTGCCTGGGGAAGATGTACTAATATTAGTGTTGCTACAGGAAAAATCAATGGTACCGTTTTATATCCGGGAGATGAGTTTTCTGTAGGTCAGGCAATGGCTCCATTGGATAAATCCGGTGGATATGAGCTGGCAGGTGCTTATGAGAATGGACAGACCGTACAGTCCTATGGCGGTGGTGTATGTCAGGTATCATCTACATTATTTAACGCAGTGATTCTTGCAGAGCTTGAAGTGACAGAGCGTTCGAATCATTCCATGATAGTAAGCTATGTGCAGCCATCGATGGATGCGGCAATTGCCGGTGATTATAAAGACTTAAAATTTAAGAACAATCTGGATGCGCCGATTTATATTGAAGGATATACCGTTGGAAAAAATGTTTACTTTAATATTTACGGTCAGGAAACAAGAGCTGCAAACCGTGAAGTAAAATATATCAGCGAAGTAATCGCAAGAGAGGATCCGGTAACACAGTTCGTTGGAACCGGGGATCCGGTGGGCTATGTAAGTCAGGTTCAGTCAAAGCACGTGGGTTATGTGGCACGTCTTTGGAAGGTTGTGACAGAAGATGGTGTGGAAGTAAGCCGGGAAATCTATAATAAGAGTACCTATAAGTCTTCACCGAAGATTGTAAATATTGGAACTGCTTCAGCAGACCCAAATGTGACAGCGGCAGTAAATGCAGCATTGGCAACAGGAGATGAAGCAACAATTTATGCGGCGATTGCTCCATATGCAGTAAATGCAAGTACCGTTGTTGCTCCGGCACAGCCAACAACACCAGTTTCACCGGAAGAAGCTGCCATTACCGGAACTGTTGATGAAAGTCAGATTACGGAAGGAACTGACAACAGTGGCGATGCAGCAAATGGACAATAATATAAACAGGATTTAATATTTGGTATTATAAGGCTATTTACCAGATTCCAAATAACAAAGCAGGCTGTCTCAGAAGAGACAGCCTATCACTATAACTAAGGAATTGATAACAGATGAAAGTAGGAAAAGTCCCAGAGAACGTGCTGAAACGTTCTGTATTTAAACAAATTCATACAAGAAGACCGGAAGTAGTTCTCGGGGCAGGTGTCGGTGAGGACTGTGCAGCAGTACAGCTGGAACCGGATGAGATTCTCGTGATGTCTACAGACCCGATTACCGGAACTGCAAAGGATATTGGAAAACTGGCAATCCAGATTACGGTAAATGATTTGGCAAGCTCAGGAGCAGAACCAATCGGTGTGATGCTTACTGTACTGCTTCCGGAGAGAATCAGAGAAATAAAACTCCGCGAGATGATGGAACAAGTGGAAGAAGAATGCCGGAAAGCCAATGTTCAAGTTATTGGAGGCCATACGGAAGTGACCCGGGCAGTGAATCAGCCGGTGATTACAGTATGTGGTGTTGGTAAAGTGAAGAAAGGTCATTTGATTTCTACAGCCGGAGCAAAGCCGGGGATGGACATTCTGGTGACAAAATGGATTGGAATTGAAGGAACATCCATTATTGCGAAAGAGAAAGAAGAAGAACTTAAATCCAGATTTACAGTACCTTTTATCGAAACAGCAAAACAAATGGATATATACATATCCGTGCAGTCGGAGGCCGCAGTCGCCGTTACGTCTGGCGTTAGTGCAATGCATGACGCCACAGAGGGCGGAATATTTGGTGCCCTGTGGGAAATGGCAGAAGCATCTGGCGTCGGACTTGAAATCGACCTGAAAAAAATACCGGTTCGTCAGGAAACGGTGGAAATATGTGAATTTTTTGGAATTAACCCATATAAGCTGATTTCCAGTGGCTGTATGCTGATGGCAGCGAAAGACGGCAACCATCTGGTACGGGAACTGGAAAAGGCGGGAATTAAAGCGACTATCATTGGAAAAGCAACGGAGGGGAATGACCGTGTGCTTATCAATGAGGAGGAACGGAGATTTTTAGAGCCGCCAAAGGAAGATGAACTCTATGCAGCACTTGGAGAATAAGACTCTGGGAGCGGAAGGTTTATACTGTTTTTTGATGGAAAAACTTATGTGGGAGTAAGATTTTGATAAGAGAGGATAAGGAAATATGCGTGAAAAGATTTTAACTTTTATTGAAAAGAATAGCAGAATCGATTTAAAAGAATTGGCGATTGTTCTTGGGGTAGATGAAGCAACTGTTATGAATGAATTAGAGAAAATGGAAGCAGAACATGTTATCTGTGGTTACCATACTATTATTGACTGGGATAAGGTTGGTATTGAAAAAGTGACAGCGATGATTGAAGTTCGTGTAACACCACAGAGAGGTATGGGATTCGATAAGGTTGCAGAACGTATCTACAACTATCCGGAAGTAAATTCTGTTTACTTAATTTCCGGTGGTTTTGATTTCATGGTAACATTAGAAGGTAAAACATTACGTGAAGTATCACAGTTTGTATCTGAGAAGCTTTCTGCGTTAGATTCCGTATTAAGTACAAAGACAAACTTTATTTTAAAGAAATACAAAGACCACGGAACCGTAATTGCAGAGCCGACAAAAGATGAAAGGATACAGATGATACCATGAGAAACCCATTATCAGAAACAATTGTAAAAATTCAGCCATCTGGAATTCGTAAATTTTTTGACATCGTAACAGAAATGGAAGATGCAATTACCTTAGGCGTAGGTGAACCGGATTTCGATACACCATGGCATATCCGCGACGAAGGTATTTATTCCTTAGAAAAAGGTAAAACATTTTATACCTCTAACGCAGGATTAAAAGAATTAAAAATAGAAATTGACCGTTATTTAAAGAGACGCTATGGTGTTTCTTATAACCCAAATAATGAAATACTTGTAACCGTAGGCGGAAGTGAAGCGATTGATATTGCGATGCGTGCAATGCTTGATCCTGGCGATGAAGTATTGATTCCGCAGCCGAGCTACGTTTCCTATGAGCCTTGCTGTATTTTAGCCGGTGGTAAACCGGTTACCATCGAGTTAAAAGCAGAGAATCAGTTCCGTCTGACAGCAGAGGAATTAGAAGCTGCGATTACACCAAAGACAAAGCTTTTAGTATTGCCTTTCCCGAATAATCCGACAGGAGCTGTTATGGAAAAAGCGGATTTAGAGGCAATCGCAGAAGTAATTATCAAACATGATATTTTCGTGTTAAGTGATGAGATTTATTCCGAACTTACTTATTTAGATAATCATGTAACAATTGCATCCCTTCCGGGAATGTGGGAAAGAACCATATTAATTAATGGATTTTCCAAAGCATATGCCATGACAGGCTGGAGACTTGGTTATGCCTGCGGACCAGAGCTGATTATTAAGCAGATGACTAAAATTCACCAGTATGCAATTATGTGCGCGCCTACTACCAGTCAGTATGCTGCGGTAGAAGCACTTAGAAATGGTGATGAGGATGTTGCAAAAATGCGTGAAGAATACAATGGACGCAGACGCTATCTGATGCATCGTTTTAAAGAGATGGGCTTAGATTGCTTTGAGCCATTTGGAGCATTTTATGTATTCCCATGTATTAAGGAATTTGGCATGACCTCTGATGAGTTTGCCACAAGGCTGTTAGAGGCACAGCGGGTGGCATTAGTGCCGGGAACTGCCTTTGGTGACTGTGGCGAGGGATTTTTACGAATTTCTTATGCATATTCACTGGATGTATTAAAGAAGGCTATGGACCGTGTAGAAGCATTTATTACGGAATTACGAGCTGAAAGAAAATAAAATCGGTCAAAAGAAAAGACGCTAAGCCGCACAAATTTGTGTGGCTTGCAGTCTTTAGGCAGACCGGGAAGTTGGAGAGCGATATGGCAGAATTAAATATCGTATTATATGAGCCGGAAATACCGGCAAATACTGGAAATATAGGCAGAACCTGTGTTGCGACAGGAACAAAGCTTCATTTGATAGAGCCGCTGGGCTTTCGTTTGGATGAGAAAGCGATTAAACGTGCCGGAATGGACTATTGGAAGGATTTGGACGTAACAACTTATGTAAACTGGGAAGAGTTTTGCGAGAAGAATCCAAATGCGAAAATTTATATGGCAACAACCAAAGGAAAACATGTATATTCGGATGTTTCCTATGAGCAGGACTGCTATATCATGTTTGGAAAGGAAAGTGCAGGAATCCCGGAAGAAATCTTAAAGGAACATCCGGATACCTGTGTGCGTATTCCGATGATAGGAGAGACACGTTCACTGAATCTTTCTAATTCTGTTGCAATTGTTTTATATGAAGCACTTCGTCAGAACCAGTTTGACCATATGAAATTAGAAGGCGAACTGCATCGTTTAAGCTGGGATGACTAAAGGGAAAAAATATGGGAATTATTAAAGCAAAAAAATTAGTGCATGAATATATCCGAAGAGATGAAGAAGGAAATGTTGAATCCATTCAGACAGCATTAAATCAGGTAGATTTAGAGGTGCAGCCGGGACAGTTTATTGCTATTTTAGGCCATAATGGTTCCGGAAAGTCTACTTTGGCAAAGCATATTAACGCACTTTTAATGCCAACGGAAGGCTCCCTCTGGGTAGATGGAAAAGATGTATCTGACGAGGATAATATTTTAGAAGTCCGCAAAAATGCCGGAATGGTATTTCAGAATCCGGACAATCAGATTATTGCCAGCGTGGTAGAAGAAGATGTGGGATTTGGTCCGGAAAATATTGGTGTTCCAACAGATGAAATCTGGAAACGTGTGGAAGAAAGCCTGAAATCAGTAGGAATGCTCAAATACCGCCATCATTCTCCAAATAAATTGTCCGGTGGACAAAAACAGCGTGTGGCAATTGCCGGAGTTATGGCGATGGAGCCAAAATGTATCGTATTAGACGAGCCAACAGCAATGCTGGACCCTAACGGGCGAAAAGAAGTATTGCGGGCAGCTCATGAGTTGAATAAGAAAAAAGGGGTTACCGTACTTCTCATTACCCACTATATGGAAGAAGTGGTAGAGGCGGATTACGTCTATGTCATGGACAAGGGTGAGGTTGTTATGCAGGGAACACCGAGAGAAATTTTTTCCCAGGTGGGAAAATTAAAGGAACACAGGCTGGATGTTCCGCAAATAACATTATTAGCTGATTTATTAAGACAATCCGGTTTAAATATTCCGCTGGGAGTTCTTACAAGAGAAGAATTAGTGGATGCGATTATGAAGATTGCAAATTAAGTAACGGAAATTGTACCGTAGAATAGAGCTTATTTGCAGATGAAAAAAGTAGCAGAAGAAAAGCTGTGCAATAACACAAAATGCAATATGAAGTGTGCAGAGCACATTTTTGCGATAATAAACGGATTGTTTTTGAGGGTTGGATTAGGAAAATGTCAATTATTTTAGATAAAATCAATTATATTTACGGAGAGGGAACTGCATATCAGATTCACGCGTTAAAGGATATTCATCTGGAGATTAAGGATGGTCAGTTTATTGGAATTATCGGACATACCGGTTCCGGGAAGTCCACATTGATTCAGCACTTGAATGGATTAACTAAGGCAACCAGTGGAGCAATTTACTTTAATGGACAGGATATTTATGACGAGGATTTTGATTTAAGAGAGCTTCGTAATCGTGTGGGACTGGTATTTCAGTACCCGGAGCATCAGTTATTTGAAACCACCATTTTTGATGATGTATGCTTTGGACCAAAGAATCAGGGGCTGACAAAGGAAGAAGCAGGACTTCGAGCCTTCGAAGCATTAAGAAGTGTCGGACTGCCGGAAGAATTATATTATCAGTCTCCTTTTGATTTGTCCGGTGGACAGAAAAGAAGAGTTGCAATTGCCGGAGTGCTGGCAATGAAGCCGGAGGTGCTGATATTAGATGAACCAACAGCAGGTTTGGACCCGGCAGGAAGAGATGAAATTCTTGATTTGATTGCAAGAATGCATAAGGAAAGAGGGATGACAGTTATCCTTGTTTCTCATAGTATGGAAGACGTTGCGAAATATGTGGAGCGAATTATTGTAATGAATCAGGGACAGGTGATGTTTGATAATGTGCCAAGAGAAGTATTCCGTCATTACAAAGAATTAGAAGAAGTGGGGCTGGCAGCACCACAGGTAACTTACCTGCTTCATGAATTAAAGGAAAAAGGCTTGAATGTGGATATAGAGGCTACCACAGTAGAAGAAGCCAGAGGAAGCCTGCTGAATGCGCTGCTGGGAAACCGCCGTTAGGCTTCAAACAGGCTTTAGATAAGTGACAGATATAAGTGCCCGGAGAAAATCAGGGCAGCTTTTTCGAGGAGAAATTTCATGTTAAGAGATATTACAATAGGCCAGTATTATCCGGCTGACTCTGTCATCCATAAACTGGACCCAAGAGTAAAATTGTTTGCGACAATGATATATATTATTTCCTTGTTTTGTTTTAAGGGAATTGCGGCATTTGCTGTGGCTACCATTTTTTTGGTATTGGTAATAAAATCCTCTAAGGTTCCTTTTAAGTTCATGGTAAAGGGATTGAAGGGGATTATGGTATTGATGATTATCACGGCGGTGTTCAACTTATTTTTGACGCCGGGAGAGACGCTGGTTTCCTTCTGGGTACTTGAAATCACAAAGGAAGGACTTACCAATGCAGTGCTAATGGCAATTCGTTTGATTTATCTGATTCTTGGTACTTCTATTATGACACTGACAACAACACCGAATCAGCTGACAGACGGTTTGGAAAAATCCTTAATGCCATTTAGTAAAATTGGCATTCCGGTACATGCAATTGCCATGATGATGTCAATTGCCCTTCGTTTTATTCCGATTCTGATTGAAGAAACAGATAAAATTATGCGGGCACAGATGGCAAGAGGTGCAGATTTTGAGAGTGGAAATCTGGTGAAAAAAGTAAAAAGCATGATACCGCTTCTTGTACCACTGTTTGTATCCGCCTTCCGAAGAGCAGACGACCTTGCAATGGCGATGGAGGCAAGATGCTATAACGGAGGAACCGGAAGAACAAAAATGAAACCATTGAAATATGCTTCTAATGATAGAAAGGCATATTTTCTGGTGATAGGATACTTTATAGTTATTCTTTTGTGCAGGAACTTTTTAAACTGGCCGATGTAAAGGATGCAGGCAATTTTCCGGGATAGGAATTTTTGTTTTGCTAATTTGAAATTGATAATGAAAGAAATTATAAAGGGGCTATTGCAAAATTATTCACCAATCCTCCTGTGATAATACCAATTATGACAGGGGATTTTTTAATAAAATTTTGCAACAGCCCCTTTACGATATGAGGAAAAAGGATGAAACGTGTAAAAATGATTGTTGCCTATGATGGCACAAATTATAAGGGCTGGCAGGTGCAGCCAAATGGAATCACAATCGAAGAAGTATTGAATAAACACTTATCAAATCTGCTGGGAGAGGAGATTGTGGTAACCGGAGCAAGCCGCACGGATTCCGGGGTGCATTCCCTAGGAAATGTAGCAATTTTTGACACCAATACCAGAATGCCGGCAGATAAGATTTCTTTTGCGTTAAACCAGCGGCTGCCGGAGGATATTGTGGTGCAGGGCTCTTGTGAAGTGCCTTCTGACTGGCATCCTAGGTACCGAAACAGCAGAAAAACCTATGAGTACCGGATTTTAAACCGTACCTTCCGTATGCCTACGAGAAGACTGGACACCTACTTTTACCATCATCCGCTGGACGTGGAGAAAATGAGGCAGGCAGCCTCTTATCTGGTGGGAGAGCATGATTTTAAAAGCTTTTGTGCCATTGGCGCACAGGTAAAAACTACCGTACGCACCATATATTCCTGTGATGTTATAAAAGAAAATGACATTATTACCATTCGTGTTACAGGAAATGGATTTTTATATAATATGGTACGAATTATTGCAGGAACGCTGGTTCGTGTTGGTGGCGGTGAAATGCAGCCGGAACAGATACCGGAAATTTTAGCGGCATTAGATAGAAGTGCGGCAGGACCTACAGCACCGGCTCATGGACTTACCATGATTGGACTGGAATATGAAGAGGATTAAGGGAAATGGCAGATGAGCCCTGTTCGTATAAGTGGAATCTGCAGTTTTAGAAACAAAAACATGCGGTAAAGCAGGTTATCCGTTAAAAATGCAACTTATCCATTGAAATCTTTCAAGTAAAGTGAGGACATGCTAGAGTAGTCACATCAAAAGAAAAGGAAGGTTTAAAAATGAGAAAGTTACATAAAGGAATGTTAGTAGGAAGTATTGTTTTAGCAGTGATAGCGGTGGCGGTCTGGCTGCTTGGCAGATGGATATTTCCACCCTATGAAGCTCCAACAGGAAGTGGAGCATATGAGGTAGGGATGGAGACCTTTACATGGGAGGATAAAAATAGAATAGAAACCTTTACGGATACAGACGAACACCGGGCACTTACAGTGAAATTCTGGTATCCAAAAGAAGAAGGAAAATATCCGCTTGCAGTGTTTTCCCATGGAGCCTTTGGTGTAATTGACAGCAATTATTCCACCTGTGTGGAGCTGGCATCAAGAGGCTATGTGGTGGCAAGTATCGGTCATCCATATCACGCAATGTTTGTAGAGGATACAAATGGAAAAATGACATTTGTTGATATGGATTTTATGAAACGGATTTATGAGGATAATGGTGCAGATACCCCAGAAGCAGAAAAAAGAGTATATGAATTTAGTTTAGAGTGGATGGAGCTCCGGTCGGCAGATATGAATTTTGTGCTGGATACAATTTTAGAAGAGGCAGAGAAGGAAAGGGAAGAACCCTTCACAAGAGTGGATGCTGAAAGAATCGGTTTGATAGGTCATTCTATGGGTGGCGCAACAGCAGTAGAGCTTGGCAGAGAGCGGAAGGATATTGATGCGGTCATTGACTTGGAAGGGACAATGTCAGGAGAATATGTTGGCTTTGAAAATGGATACGAGCTTTATGAGGAATCCTCTTATCCCGTTCCGCTTCTGGATGTAAATTCTAAAGCTATCCGGGAGGAGATTGATAAATTAGAGAAGGAACATCCGGAATGGGAGTATGTAAATGATTATGTGGGAAGAAATGCGGCAGATTATAGAGAGGTTATCTTTCAGGATGCAGGCCATCTGAATTTTACGGATTTACCGATGATTTCACCGGTTCTTGCGAGAATACTTGGAGTAGGAGAAGTAGATGCCGCAGAGTGTATGAATAATGTAAATGAGATGGTATGCATTTTCTTTGATTATTATTTGAAGAATGAAGGAATGCTTGAAAATATCAGGAGTGAGTATTAAAGTAAGGTCATGAATGCAGTTGAAACTATTGAAGTAAAGGGTGCAAGAGGACGGGAAATATCGGAACCGGTGTTAAAGTAGAATACATGAACAGGGCAGAAGTATCAAAGATTCTCAGAAAGTAAAGGTACATAAGAATGCAGGTTAGTATTAAAAAGATTTTTAATAAAGAAAAAGAGCGGGTGGTTATTGAGTGTGTAGAGATAACACCGGAAATCAAG
Source organism: uncultured Roseburia sp. (assembly GCA_964390485.1). Lineage (GTDB taxonomy): Bacteria > Bacillota > Clostridia > Lachnospirales > Lachnospiraceae > Roseburia. Next base: position 28,019 of record CAYMIS010000031.1, read on the forward strand.
GATATTTATTCTTATGTCCAGAATAAGGGGATGGAACTTTCGGGAATAACGGAGGGGCAGCATAGAAAAAAGTTTCGGCTGGAGGATATTTACTATTTTGAAGCAGTCGGTGAGAAGGTATTTGCTTATGCCCAAGCTTCGGTATATGAAATCAGAATGCGTCTTTATGAAGTGGAAAAGGCATTTGAAAGCCAGCATTTTATCCGATGCTCAAAGTCGGTAGTATTGAATCTGATGTTATTAGACAGTATCAGTCCGGCACTAAACGGACGCTTTTTTGCCCATATGCAAAATGGAGAAAAACTGATAATCTCCAGGCAGTATGCACCGTATTTGAAGCAAGTTGTTATGGGAGGGGATAAGCATGAAGCATAAATCGAATTTTTCAGAAGCAGTAATGTCATTTTGTGTATGTACCACCTGTATTACGATATTAGAAGGGATTCTGGGAATGATATTTTTTCCCGAAATGAAGATAGACTATGGAGCATTTTTTTCTCCGCCATTGTTTGGAGCAATTTCTGTTCTTTTTGGGGTTGTAACACGGTCAAAAAAAGAACTGAGTGTAAAACAGGTTTTATTGCGCAGGGTAATACATTTGCTGTTAATCGAAGGAATGGTCTTTGGCGTAAATTATCTTGCTGGGACGATATTCCCGGCAACAGTCAGTATTGCATTGATGTTTGGAATAGCAGTGGTATTTGTTATGGTGTATGTGATACTATGGGGAATTGACAGAAGAAGTGCCACACTTTTTAATCAAAAACTCAAGGAATATCAGCTGGCAAAAAAAGTATAAAAACGCTTGACACACAAGGATTCGTGTACTATACTATTTAAGTCTGTGATAGTGAAACAATGTCATACCAAAGCCCCGGTGTGATATTTAAACTATAAACAATTTAATGAGTGATGAAGCGATGTGCCTGGACATTCACATTGTGGAAGCATTTCGTAAGATTATTTTTAGGAGGAAAATTCAATGAAAACTTTTATGGCTAGCCCAGCTACCATTGAAAGAAAATGGTATGTAGTTGACGCTGAAGGTAAGACATTAGGACGTTTAGCATCTGAAATTGCTAAAGTATTAAGAGGAAAAAATAAAGCAATCTTTACACCACACATCGATACAGGTGATTATGTAATCGTTATCAACGCAGAGAAAATCAGCGTTACTGGTAAGAAATTAAACCAGAAAATTTATTATAAACACTCCGATTATGTAGGCGGAATGAAAGAAACTACTTTAAAAGAAATGTTAGCAAAACATCCTGAAAGAGTTATCGAGTTTGCTGTAAAAGGCATGCTTCCAAAAGGACCTTTAGGACGTGAAATGTACAAAAAATTATTCGTATACGCTGGACCTGAACACAAACATGCAGCTCAGAAACCAGAAGTATTAACATTTTAATTAGGAGGTAAATTACAGTGGCTAATACAAAGTATTACGGAACAGGAAGAAGAAAAT
>CAYMIS010000032.1:0-29463 GCA_964390485.1 uncultured Roseburia sp.
GAATACGGATGGTTCTTGCCTGGTCTGCAATGGCTCTAGTAATCGCCTGACGAATCCACCATGTTGCATAGGTGGAGAATTTGTAACCTTTACGGTAATCGAATTTCTCTACTGCTTTAATCAGACCTAAGTTACCTTCCTGAATCAGGTCTAAGAATAACATACCACGTCCAACATATCTTTTGGCAATAGATACAACAAGACGAAGGTTTGCTTCTGCAAGACGTTTCTTTGCTTCCTCACCGGCATCTAAATCCGGCTGTAAAGCTTTAATTTCTTCTTCTAACTCTGCAATTTCTTCCTCTGTGGCATCTTCCATTCTATTTTTTAAAATGGCAACCTTTTCACGGGCTACAGCACCTGCTTCCATTCCTTTAGCAAGCTCAATCTCGTCCTCTGCACTTAAAAGTGGTACTTTACCAATTTCTTTTAAGTACATACGAACAGGGTCTTCAATAGATACACCGTCCGGTACGGATAAATCAATTTTTTCTACTTCAATATCATCATCGTCATCTACTTCTAACAGAATCTCATCATCGGAATCATCATCTGTAATACGAAGTACATCGATGTTATTTGCCTCTAAGAAATCAAGAATTTTGTCAAACTGTTCTGCATCTAAGTGTAATTCTGCAAAGAAATCGCTGATTTCCTGATATTCCAGCATATTCTTTTTCTTTTTTGCCAGAGCAAGCAGTTCTTTTAACTTCTGCTGGAATTTTTCTCTTGCAGCTTCATCCATTACTGCCTCATTCTGCTCTGCGCCTTTTTTTCCTGTGGAAACTTTTGTCTCCTGTACTCCATTTTCACTCTTTTTCGCCATTTGCTTCATCCTCTCAAGTTTTCTACTATTTTGTCCTTAATCCATGGAAATATGCACTTTTTCCAATTCTTCTAAGTCCTTCTTATCGGTCACTAGCTTCATCAGCCCCTGCATATCTGTCGGGGCAAGATGTTCAGAACGGTATTGGATACTGTTCTGCTTAATCCGGATAATTGTCTCCTTCAATGCCTTTTCTTTGTCTTCTTTTGTCTCAACCTGATGAATTCTGGCATTAAACAATCCTGCGATTTCCTTCTGTTCCTCCTCTTCCGGGAACATACTGATAATCTGTGCCGGATTTACGGTACCAGTCTCCTGAAACTGCCGAAACAGGATTTCTGCTACTTTGTGATATATCTCCTCGGTAAAATCCTCCGGTGTGATATATTTATTTATTTTGTGAAATAAACCGGTATTTTCAATGAGCCATGTCAGTAGAAGCTTTTGTGACTGCTTCATTCCATCTTCTTTTTTCTTATTCTCATGCACACCGGATTTTAACTGGGTTGGTTCCTTTTTGACACCTGCCATCTGCATACCATATTTTCCCACAAGTCGCTGTAAATCCACCAGTGGTATCATATATTTGGCTGCAACTGCTTCGACATAGATGTCGCGCTCGATTTTCTCGGTAAAGGAGCATAACTTTTTGGCTATTTCATTATAGAAAGCGGCTTTGCTTTCCGGGTCAGCCATGTCATACTGTGCTTCTAATACTCTTATCTCAAATAAAAAGCTGTTTTCTGCCTGGTCTATCCTCTTCTGATATTCTTCTGCTCCCAAAGCCTTGATAAATTCATCCGGGTCCTTATAAGGACGCATATTGACAATCTTGGCTGTAATTCCTACTTCTTTCAGAATCGGTATTGCACGAAGTGCCGCCTTTACCCCTGCGCCATCGCTGTCGTAGGTCAAATAGACCTCTTTTGTATAACGTTTCAATAAATTAGCATGTCCAGCCGTAAGGGCTGTTCCTAAGGATGCTACCGCATTATCAAAACCTGCCTGATGCAGCGCAATCACATCCATATATCCTTCACACAGCAAAAGCTGGGGCTTTTTGGTAGTTCTTGCAAAATTAAGTCCGTAAAGATTACGGCTCTTATCAAAAATCGGGGTCTCCGGCGAGTTTAGGTACTTCGGTTCGCCATCTCCCATAACTCGTCCACCAAAACCGATGACTTTATTATGGACATCCATAATCGGAAATATCGCACGATTCCAGAATTTATCATATCCGCCCCGTCTCTCATCAATAGTGACAAGACCGGATTCCTTTAAAATTTCATCCTCATAGCCCTTTCCTCTTAAGTAACGATACAAATCATCACTGTACTGGTCGGAATAACCAAGACCGAATTTCTTCATGGTCTCATCGGACAATTCCCTCTTCTGGAAATAGGAAAGAGCATGTTTTCCCCTCGGATTACGAAGCAGTGTATAAAAATATTTTGCTGCTTCTTTATTAATTTCTAATAATCTCTGTCTTTTATCGGAGGCTTTTCTCTGCTCCGGGGTATATTCCTGCTGTGGCAGGGCAACTCCTGCCCGCTCTGCCAGCATTTCCATCGCTTCACCAAAGGTAAAGTTCTCGTATTGTGTAATAAAAGTAAATACGTTTCCACCTGCCCCACAGCCAAAACAATAATACATCTGCTTATTGGGGGATACGGAAAAGGACCCGGTTTTCTCATTATGAAAAGGACAAAGTCCAAAATAGGTGCTTCCCTTCTTGGTCAGATGCACATATTGTGATATCACATCTACAATGTCATTTCTTGAGCGTACTTCTTCTATGATTTCATCTGAAAAATATGGCATCTTTCTCTCCTCTCTGTTCTTTTAAAATCCATCGACCTGCCACGCATTGTGAATGCCACAAGCCTGTTTTAAATTTCCTTAAAACCCATCGACTTGCCAGGCATTGTGAATGCCACAAGCCTGTTTTAAATTTCCTTAAAACCCATCGACTTGCCAGGCTTGTGGCAGGAAATATTCGCTGAATTTGTTGATGGCGTACTGGTCTGTCATCCCTGCAATATAATCACAGATAACACGTTCCTCTTTCTCGCCTTCCTCTAACATCTGTAAAAACTTCTCCGGCATAGCAGTAATATGTGCTTTATAATAGTAGAAAAGCTGTTCTACCATTGCCTTTGCCTTCACTTCTTCACCTTTTGCAATTGGATTCTGATATACGTTTTCAAACATAAAACGACGCAAATCCATCATTGCCTGTTCCACTTCTTTCGACATATAAATGTCATCCTGATTCATACTATTGGAAATAATATTATGTATCAATGTATTTAATCTCTGCTTTGTAGTAAAGCCGAGGGTCTTTTTCAATTCCATTGGAATGTCATCTTCCGTCAATATCTGGGCACGGATTGCATCATCAATATCATGATTCACATAAGCAATCTTATCAGAAAGGCGCACAATCTTTCCCTCTAAGGTATGGGGAATAGATTTGGACTGATGATTTAAAATTCCATCCCTTACCTCCCAGGTCAGATTTAAACCCTTCCCTGCCTTTTCTAATTTCTCTACAATACGGACACTCTGCTCATTATGCCTAAAACCATCTTCACAGATTTCATTTAAAACAAACTCTCCTGCATGACCAAAGGGCGTATGACCTAAATCGTGCCCTAACGCAATTGCTTCCACTAAGTCCTCGTTCAGCCTTAATGCCTTGGCAATAGTTCTTGCATTCTGGGACACTTCTAAGGTATGGGACAATCTGGTTCTATAATGGTCCCCCTTGGGTGTTAAAAACACCTGTGTCTTATTTTTCAAACGTCTAAATGCTTTACAATGCAAAATTCTATCCCTGTCTCTTTGAAATACCGGACGGACATCACATTGTTCCTCTGGAAGGTCTCTTCCTTTTGTATTTACACTTAATGTAGCATATGGGCTTAAATTTTCCCGCTCCATACGCTCGAGTTCTTCACGTATTGTCATTCACAGCCTCCATCTTTTCTTTTCAACTTATTGGACAGCCTACATAATAATAATTCGGTATCTTTTTTTCATTTCCTTTATTTTTTTCTTTTTTGACAAAAATTTTTATTAAAATACCCATTATATCCATGACAGTTCTTTCTATAACGAAAAAAACGGGAACATTGTAATCAACGTTCCCGTTTATAATTATGATGCAGGAGATGGGACTTGAACCCACACGATATTGCTACCACAGGCACCTGAAGCCTGCGCGTCTGCCAATTCCGCCACTCCTGCGAACAAAGGCTATTATATATTTTCTAAACCAAAAAGTCAACACTTTTCTTTAAAATAATAGCCTTATTATCTTTTAATTTTCATTTATTGTCCGTAAATGACACGCCATTCTTCGCTTACACTGGGCATTTTCTAACGGAACAGTTAAAATATCCATTACTCCAACATTAATAGCAGCTTTATATTGTACCAAACTTCCTTCTTTACAAATTGCAACCAGTGGTACATTTTTCAGCCCGGAGATTGTATAAATCTCTTTCCAGTAATCCATGTGGTTCTCTGTAACCTCCGATACATCTATATAAGCAATTGAAATATTCTTTTTCGGCAATGTCTCCAATTCTTCCATATCACCACACAGTTCCACATTGACACCCCGGAACATAATCGCCTTAAATTCACTACTAATATTCCTATTCTTACTTAACAAAAGAACGGACACCTCGTCTTCTTTCTCCTGACAAAGAAGGCTTCCATATTCTAACGCCTGGGATTTTCCATTCTTTTTCGCCTGATACAATGCTTCATCTGCCCGGTGAAAAACATCCTGATATCCATTGTCATTTTTTCTGACTCCGGCATAACCGATACTTAAGGAAATAAAATCCGGAATTGTAAGATTCAGTTTCTTTTCGATAATATCTATCAATCGTACACTTTTTTCTTTCACAAATTCCATAGATGGCACATCTGTTACCAATACAACAAATTCATCTCCACCTACTCGTCCTACGATATCATTTTCACAAAAAACAGAAGAAATGACATCTGCAACAATCTGTATGGTATGGTCTCCCACCTGATGCCCCAATAAATCATTGACCGCCTTAAAATTATCTATATCAATAATGAGCATGGCACAGTTTTCGGCATCATCCCCTGCCAAAATCTCATTAATCAGACGCTCTGAAGCACTCTTATTATAAAGCTTTGTCATTTCATCTGTTTCGGCTTTTATCTTCATCCGTTCTGCTTCCTGCTCTATCGCTAAGAATCTACTTCTTGACATCATGACATACTCTACTCTGGTACGCACAATTTCTGATATAAACGGTTTTGTAATATAATCACTGGCTCCTAATGAAAATGCCTTTACCTGGTCATCATTGGAATCACTGGCCGTTATTACAATCACCGGCACATTCTTAAAATAATCTAATTTCGAACGAAGCTGTAAAACCTCATGTCCACTCAACCCCGGCATCACTAAATCTAACAATACAATATCTATTTCTCCGGCATTTTCTTTCAATATGTCTAATGCCTCCTGCCCGCTTTCCGCTTTTATTACATAAAACGTATCTAAAAATATGGATGAAAGTATTTCCCGATTTAATTTATTATCATCAACCACCAGCATCGTATGCTTTGTATTCGCTTCGCTCATTTGCACCTCATCCTATCCTTTCGCATTTGTAATCAACGATTATTCTCACTGCTAATTTTATTATACTGTAAGAATAAAAGAATGGCTACCATTTCTTTATTATCTTAAATATGTACTATCTACTTTTCCGGCTTTCTCTTCTGCTTTCAAACACTATTTTTTGAATTTTTGAAATTTTTTTAATTTTTTTGAAATTTCTTGTTGACATTTTTTTTATCCTTTGTTATTATTAACAAGTCGTCACGAGAGATGACAGACATGCGGAAGTGTCGGAACTGGCAGACGAGCAAGACTAAGGATCTTGTGGCTATTGCAGTCGTGTGGGTTCAAGTCCCATCTTCCGCATTAAAACTAAAAGTGAGAGACCTTATAAATAAGGTTTCTCACTTTTTTATTCCATATCGCATCCTTTGGTTATTTTTCCGTATAGCTTAACAATACTTTGAAAACCTGCTTTTTATACCACCTGTCTATTTCAAGATATTGTTCCTATTGGCTTTTTCTCATATCAGCACCTTTTTATAATGATATACAGAAAAAAAGCTGCACCCCAAAAATGTGTACTACTAATTAGGTAAATTGAAATTTGAACGTGTAACTAGAAAGCTGTATTTTGGGCGGTAAAGATATGTTTTCACATTCCACGCCCAAAAAACCATTTACTAAATACATTTTTATTGCCCTTTTGGGCATCCATACCTTTCTCTCGCTATCAATGCCCAAAAATCCTACATTTTCTGGGCGTTGAAATAAAACATTAGAATGTAATGCCCAAATAAGGCTTTTAAACCCTTTATATCTAAAAAAACAGATAAAGATTGGGCATAATAATAAAATATTCTTTTACTATGCCCAAACTTGATAAATAAAACGGATATTACATAGTTAAACTAACGAATTCAAATTCGTTTCATTATACACACCTAGAATTTTCGTCAAGTTTTACACAAAGGCTTTTCATGGCATTGCTGTTAATTGTGATAAGCTGAAATTTAAAAAGAGTGGAATTGTCATAATGGCAAAGAAATCTGTAATAAGCATGATATAATAAGCAAGAAAACATTGAATTTATTAGTTGATGATGCAAAAGTAAAAAGAATAATGGCTATTTAACAAACTAAAATTTATGGAGATAATGTATGATAAAAGTAAAAATTACAATTACTGATAGCAAATGTAGATGTGGTTATTTTAAAAAGGGTCAAGAGTTTATAGTTGAAGATTTATGTCCACCAATATGTCATGAATTATGGAATAATATTTACCCACTTGTTTATGCTTTACAAAACGGAGCTGAGTTAGATTATGGAGATATTCGTGCTAAGATGTTTGATGCAAAATGTCCAGATGAAGGCAGAGTATGTATTCATGGAGAAGTTATAGAAGAATAGGTCAGCGGAAGTTTTGTTACACTTTTGATACACTTGAAGATGATGTTCCAAAAAGCCCTTTCATATGTGTAAGTTTATAATTATACGTCCGGCTTGTAAGAAAATCACATAACAAATGTTTGTTAGTTTATTACAGTTTTTTTATTAATCATGCATGATTTACTTTCGATGCAAAACAATTATAATACTACATCATTCAAAAGGGGAATATTTGAGTAGTTTATTTCCACATATATGAAAATTTTTACTTATACTGGTATTCATAAAGATTTGAGATAGATGTGTCTAGAGCTTCAGCAATTTTCTCTATTTGCTCATGTCAGAATAACGCTTGCCATTTTCGTAGTTATTTAGTGCACTTTTACTAATTCCGGTAAGCCGCTCTAGTTCCACTAAAGATATTCATTTTTTAGTCCTAGCTTCCCAGATTTTCATTTTCATACTTCTATTTTACTTCCTAGAATGATTTTTTGAAACTGGAAAATTTATGGTAATTGTACTTTACTTTGATGCTTAATAAAGTTATTATGCAAGTAGTAAGAATATACATAGGAGAAAATATATGAAAAGATGTACCAACTGTCAAAACATGTACAATGACAACATGAACTATTGTCCAAATTGCGGTTCTCAATTAGTAGATGCAAATCAACACTTTGCCAATCCTTTACCCAAAACTAATTGTCCGTATTGCTCTAAATTAATTCCGGTCAACTCCGAATACTGTGAATTTTGTGGAATGAGAATAACTCCATATATATACAATAATATCAATGAAAATTATGCACGAAATAGTTATCAGCCACAGCCAAACACTCTAGCATATGCAAGTTTTATAATCGCTCTGCTTTCAATATTAGCTCTGTGTGCTTCGCCAGTTTTTTCTATTATAATGTGCATTATTGCATTCATTCTTGCTGTATTAGCCACTAATGTAAAATACGAAAAAAGAAACGGCTTTATAATTACTGCCTTGGTTGCCTCAATGATTATATGCTTTGTTTCATTCTGCGTAATTATCTTCGCTTCTTCTGACAATGATGGAATAGATAAAATGAATAACGTTTATACTACTGAACAAACCTCTGAATCAGAAGTTTCAACAGAATACGAGAATGAACCAAATACCTCAATTGAGATATACACAACTGAATCTCCTATCTTAGAGACCGAATCTATAACAAACGAACAATCAACCGAAGATATAGAAAATCAAATTGAACAGATAGAAATGTCTGAGGATGAATACAAAAACGCTTGTAATGAACTTTGGTATGATGACATTTTTTTCTCGGAAGATGATTTAACGGGAACATATGTAAAATTAGATTTATTTATAGAAGAATCGTATTATTTTACAATTGATGATATGTATTACAATACTGTTACTTCTGATTTTATTAACCAGTATGATTTAAAAAGGACGTTCTTTAAATGCGGTATAAAACGAGAAGATACGAACTCCTATGTCGGTTCAGGTCAAATAACACTATATTTTCCCAACACTTGTGGTTATTCAGCTGATGACTTCCAACTTGGAGAACACTTAATCCTTTATGGAGAAATTATTTCGTATTCAACAAATACTTGGGATGGGTATAATTCCTGTAGTATAATTCCAAAATATATAGAAAGTAATGATTAACTCTTCCTCGGGGCTGTTGAAAAATAGATGAATAATCATCTATTTTCAACAACCCCTTTGTTGTTTAAACTTATGCAGTTTTGTTATCGTTTAGCAAAAAGATAATCGGATTCTTATTTTTGAATCAACTAGGTATCACTATAATGATATCTGCAAGCTAATATATACACATTCTCTGCATCTTTCCTCTATAAAGTAAAAGAAGGAATCACTACATCCTTTCCTGTAGCAATTCCTTCTTTTACATCTTACAAATATTTCTTCTCAAACGCCTCTGCCGACATAGGCGCGCCAAAATAATATCCCTGGATATAATGTGTTTTACACTCCGCTAATATGCGAAGCTGCTCTTCTGTTTCTACACCTTCCACACAAACCTTTACACCAATGGCATTTGCAAGCTCAACTACCATTTTTACAAAGGCAACGGAAAATTCATCCTTCGCAATGTCTATAATAAAGCAACGGTCAATTTTAATCACATCCAGTGGCATTTCCCTGATATGATTTAAAGAGGAATAACCTGTACCAAAATCATCCAATGCCACTTTAGCACCCAGACTGCGGATTTCTGCCAAAATTTTACGCATTCGTCCCATATCATTGATAGCAAGACTTTCTGTTACTTCCAGTTTCAGATTTTCCGGCTGCATTCCTGTTTCTGCTAAAACATCCTTTATCTGCTCCACAATATCATTCTGTAACAGCTGTACCACAGAAAGATTTACGTTCACAGTATAATCCGGATGCCCCATGTCATTCCAGTATTTACAACGCTTACAGGCTTCTCTTAATACATGTTCGCCAATCGGAACTACAAGACCAAGATATTCTGCCAACGGAATAAAATCTGACGGCAGAACAAAACCCAGTTCTTTGGAATTCCAGCGGATTAACGCTTCTGCACCGGAACAAGGCATTCCTTCTTTGGATACGTCAATAATCGGCTGGAAATATACCTCAAATTCTTCAAAGTCATTCCTTGCCGCATCTCTCATATTTTTTTCCAAATCAAGACGCTTAAAGGACGTTGCTTCTACATTCTCATCATAAAATGCAATACGGTTCTTTCCGGCATATTTTGCATCATAAAGGGCAATATCTGCCTTCTTCATAAGCTCTTCCACCGTATCACCATCTGTAGGGAATCTTACAATACCCATACTCATGGTACAATAATAATCCGCTCCCTTTAACATCCAAGGTCTGCTGAATACTTTTTTCACATCATCAATAATCCGTTCCAGCATAAGATATGTATGCTGCGGAACAATAATCATAAATTCATCACCGCCAACACGGTAACAATTATTCTCAATTCCTGAAATCTGGCGGAAGCTCGCTGATACATTTTTCAAAAGAATATCACCATAGCGATGTCCTAATGCATCATTGATATTTTTAAAATCATCTAAATCCACGCAAAGCAGTGCCCCTTCTCCGCCAAATTCCTGCACCAGCTTAATATAACGCTCCAAATCCTGTTCACAGCGCATTCTGTTATGCAGTCCCGTCAGAAAATCATTATTAGCCTGCTTTTCAATCTTCTGCTGATATAATTTATTATCTGTTACATCATAGACGGTATAAAGATTCACTTCCCGTCCATCCACCCAGTTAATTCTTGTAATATGGGAATCATACCATTTCTTATTTTCTTCCAGATAAATCTCTCCATAATACAGTAAACCGCCTGTTTCGCCTTCGATTTTTTCAGGAAAATATGTTTCCAGTGTTCCTGTCTCTATATACTTTTTAAATGCCTCCCTGAAATTCTGGTTCGCATAAAGAATATTCTGTGCTCCAGGTGCTTTTACAAAAATGCCACATCCTACATTCTCAAGGATTGCTTCCAGAGATGCATAAGAACTTGCTAAGGAATTTTTTGCAATACGTTTATGGAGAATGGTCTGAATAATTCTCTTTACATCATTAATGAATTTAATATCCGTCACATCCCAGATTCGCTCTTTTTCCTTTTCAAAAATGCATAAGTACATATTATTATGTCCATTTACATCTATTGGAAGAAAGATACCGGCAATAATCCCTTCCCGCTCAAAGAACTTACGAAACTCCTCCGGCATCATGGAATTCGCCGAAATCATATATGGCTTTCCATTAAAAAATGGAAGTTCCGCCTTCATATTTCCTTTTAAAACTGCCTCCGGCTGTATACGAGATGCCGCATATTCACATAATATCTCTACACTTTCCCCATCTGCTGCTTCTCGAAGCAGCAGAGCATTGGAAATTTCTAAGTAAGGACACACCTCTGCTAAAACGTCATCTACCACATCAGTGAAGCTGTTTTCTGACTCTAACATTTTCACAACGGAAGTCATTACCTCGCTGCGACGCAGTTCTGCCTCCATCTGGCTTTCCGACGCACGACTTCTAAGAAAAGCTTCCTGTGTCAACAGCTCATCCATCTTCGCTGCAAATACATGTCTGGATAATGTCTCTAAAAATTCAATCGACTTGTAGAAACGGTCTGGGGATGTCTGCATAATAAATGGCGGTACTTCTTCACTCACGCCTTCCATTACACCAATTACAATCCAGATAGCAGTAATCTCTCCCCCTACCCGGATGGAAACACCACACATCTTTACCAGATTTGTTCCCAGATTTTCTTCTACAACACTTTCAATATTGCTTCCTACAATCTTATTCATAAGAGATACATGAACATCCATGCCTACCAGCTCATGAATATATTTTAATTCTTCTTTTGAACCATATGCCTTTGTAATAACACCATGCTTAATGCTCAGACATGCTAAATACACATTATTTGCATCACAAAACCGATCCTGCAGTTTTTGTAAAAGCACCGGATCTAGTAACCCCATATCATTTTGTGATTTCTTCTCTTCTCTCTTTCTAATTGAAAAAGCCATTTAGTATTTACCCCTTCATCCCAATAATAAACAGATAGAATTGCTCCTTTTTCCGAATACAGAATTCCTGTATCAGGCGATACTCTGGTCTGATACGAAGCTGCTTTTTCACAAAGCTTACTTCGTTTGAATACATAATAATTACCCCGTCCTTTTTCAGTAAAGTTTTGGCTTTCTGAAAAAAGTTATCATAAAAGGCATCCATCTCTTCTTTTGTTTTCTTGCCCTTTACCGGCATATTTGTAATGATTTCATCGAAGGGATACTGATGCTTAAAATCAAAGAAGTCACGATGAACGAAATTAATCTTCTCTCCCGCAAGAGTAGCATTCTCTCTTCCCATTTCAATGGCATCACCAAAAATATCTGTTGCATACATGTCTCCTGCCGGCACACAGATATCCCGCTCTATCAGCATTGTACCAACACCACAGCATGGGTCTAATACCTGAGCCCCTTCCTTTAAATATGGCTTGGCAAGATATACTAACATTGCCGCTGAAGCCGGATGAATCGACATGGCAATTGCATTTTTACGATATGCAAAACGCTTCATTTTCATTGTAAAAAGCTTCAAAAATGGAACATAGCCCCCATCCTTTGTCTCCATTAAACGAAGCTCAATTTCATATTCTTTGGTGGAATTACGAAGTTTAAATCCGGATACCTGCTCTAAGGCACTGCTAAGTTTCTTTACAAAATCTGTCTGCGGCTCACTTCCCTTGATTTCCAAACGAAAAGCAAAGGCCTCCCCGCCTTTATGACATTCCATCAGGAATTCATAGAGATTGCTGTTCCATAACTGCTTCGCTGCAGCCTGGGCATTTTTTACAATTTTCCCCTCTACTTTAATCGGAAATAAAAGTTCCCGATAAGTTCTCAATCCGGTAAAAGGCAGAACATCCTTTGAAAAAACCTTTACGCCCAATGGATGAAGTTCCGCTCTTCTTTGTACTGTAGCGGAAAGCTCCCCTACCTCCTGCAGGGTAGCCTCTCTCTGTTCCCTGTTTGTGGTCAGAATCATATCATGGGGCTTTGTAAAACCAGTAAAAGTATGTTTTTTTGCACCTTCTATCCCGGTTATAATCTTATTTAACTCCCGCAGTTCTTCATTTACATGCTTCTTCTCCTCTTCCGGGATTTCCTTTGACTGAAGTTCTTCAAAACGTTCCTTAAAAAATCCCAAAAACTCCTTAACTTCAAGCTTTGAAAGAGCAGTAAGGTAAGAGCTCTTTACAAAAAGAGTTGTTTCTTTCTTATATGCTTCCAGTAATGCATCTACTGCATTCCCAAGTCCTAAGTCTCCAATAAAAAGGGCTGCATTCTTACGCACCTTTGCATCTTCTTCCGCTAACAGGTCAAGAACTTCTTTTCCATCGCCTGCAATCTTTTTTAATGCACCTAACTTCTCTACATCTTTTATTTCGTTTCTCAGAAAACTAAGAGTCTCCCTCAGATTCTCTTTATTCCGGAGATTTTCATACTTATTTTCTAACATATATCATCCTTTTGACGTTTATTAACATGACTTTATTTTAATTTATTTCTTCCTCTTTTTCAATACCGTAAGTATCGATATATCGCTCTACAGAAGCTTTAAATTCCAGCCATGCATCCTCATTTTTTACATAATAACGCGGGCATTCCTTCCCAGTCACATCATAGTGACGGATAACCTCATCAATGGTCAGTTCATAGCGCCCCATCAGCCACGCCACCAGTTTTACCAGAGAATCATAGGTTGCCTGAGTAAACTTTCCGGTGTCATCCGGAATACAGCACTCAATAGAAATGGTATCACTGTTTCTCTCATTCGAAGCATAGGCAATTTCGTTACAGGGAACACACTGGATTATTTCCCCTTCCATGCCTACTACAAAATGGCTGCTGGCATAGGCTTCTCCTGTTTCCGACAAATTTTGGAAATAGCTGCGATTCTGTGCCGCAGTGGTTCCCGGATTTCCTGTATAATGCACCACAACACCATTCACCTGCTCTAATGCCGTTCCCGGTCTTGAGTATTCATTAATATCTATCAGCTCCACCGTCATATCCGGTGCAGTTGTTACATATTTTACAGGCTCCTGCACTTCTACCACCGGTACTTCTGCTTTTTCCTGGTTTTTCCGCAAGACTAAAAGTATTACAGCTGCCACTATTATCAACGATGCAAAAAAGACCAGCCTTAGTATAATCTGCTGTCTGCGTCTCCTCCGCTGTCTTTCCCGTCTGGCTTCCATTCTTTTTCGTCTGGCTTCTTCATATCTTTCTTCCTCGTTGTAATTCATTTTCTTCTCCCCTGTCTGTATCCTTCCTGTCTGCTTAAGCTGTACGTCCCCAATACCTTTAAATCATATAACTTTTATATCTGCTTTAAAAGCTCCTCTACATGGAAAACCTGCTCAAAGGAAAATGCTTCTTCTAACAGTTCCAGATTATATTCCGAATGCTCAACCTCTTTTGCATAAATACGAACCGTATCTATTCTGTCACTTAATGCAAACTGTTTTCCATTTTCAAAATAACGCTGGATATCCATGTCACGAATCATAAGATAACTTGCCACTGCAAGCTGCGCCTTCGAAAGCACATTTCCATCATACCACGCTTTCATGAAATAGCGAAAGGTAAAATACACAAAAAGATGTTCATACTCATATTCCCGCTCTTTTAGTGCCTCTTCATATTCCTCCAGCCTGCTCTGATATTCCTTTTCTTTGAAAAAAGAATAAAGCTTCTGCTTCGTTGTATCCCATTCATTATCCAATACTTCTAACTCCTCATAGGCCTCCATTCGAAGCTTAAACATATGATATCCATCATTTTCCCCTGCCAGTTCTTCCTTCTGTTTCGCTACCGCAATTCCCTGCTCACTGGCACAATAGAATAAGTATTCCCGGATTCTTTCCCGAATACTTTTACTCCGGTTCTGCATAATAGCGATGGCATGGTCTCTGATTCCTTCCAGTTTCTCCCGGAATTCCTCTGAAACACCCCAGTCATCTAACATTTCTTCATCTTCTTCAAATTCCTCTTCCTGCCAGAGTTCTTCCGATAATTCCTTCTCATCATTGTCTGCATTATCCTCTGCATATTCCTCCGAAAGCAGGTGTTCTTCGAAATGCATCTGTTCATGATTTGAAAAAACTATCCGTCCCACCTCTTCACAGGAAAGACTTAAGGCTTTTTCCATCACATTCCCATATTCCACGGTAAATCTTGGGTATTCTGTACAGACTTCACTTAATGCCTCTTCTCCCAGATGAATGCAGATGTCGCAGAGTTTTTTCTCGTTTAAAAATGGACACCAGCCATTTTCCTTTAATACAAAGCTGTTAATCCCATCTTCTACTGTCATATATTTTTGCAGACGTTCTCCTATGCTGCCCTCCACACTTTTGTAATATGCAAAGGTATCTTCATCAATATCAATTTCCCAGCCGATACAACAGCTGTCCTGACATTTATCTGCTATGCAGTGAAAATCTTTATAATATGATGGTACTCTTAAAAGCATTTTCCTATTCTCCTTGCTTATTTCTATGAATTATGAGAAGCACGTTTTACGAATTTCTCATACTATCGGGATACCCGGGCAAATCGAAAACGAGCGACACCGCTTTGCGGGCCGCTCTTCATATAACTATTTACACTACGGAACCGTCTTTATTCATTCCGTCTTATACGATTACTTAACATATAACCGATACACCACACAAAACCACCAATGGTTAAATGTACAAATCCCTGTATTACGGCAATTACAACTTTCCCTATCGACAGACTTCCTGCTGCATAAGCTAAAAACAGTCCTTTTACCGGTTTTGTTAAAATCATCCATGCGCCAAAATATACCCATCCCAAAATGCCAAGCACATAGCATGCTATAGCTGCATATGTTTTCCATGAATTTTTCATAGCTACCTCCCGACGTTTTATGGTTCTATAAGTTTAAAAAGATTTCTCTTTTTCCTCAAATTTCACAATTTGTATTGTAGCATGGATTGTCGTTTTTTGTAAAGTATACATCCCTCGCTAGTCACCCAACTCGGAAATTACCACTTTATTCTGTTCCCTTGTCTTCGCAAGGTCTATAACTCTCTGATTTTCGGAACCTCTGAATTTTAGCTGGATATTTTTCTTTTCAAGTATAAATGGTCCATCCACCATAATATCACATAATGATAAATATTCTTCTGTAGCAGCACAATAGGCTCTTCCCCCGGGAAGAAAATCTTCATAGAGATATCCGGTGTAAGTCCAGACTGTTTTCCCCGGCAATTCATTTTTCACCCGTCTTAGCAGCGGAAGCAATGCTTCCTGATTCTCCGGTTCCGCCGGGTCTCCACCTAGTAAGGTTAAGCCTGCCATATAATCCGGGCGCATCGCCTCGATTACTTCATCTTCTGTTTCTGCTGTAAAGGGCTGCCCATAATTGAAATCCCAGGTTTCCGCATTAAAACAGCCTTTACAATGGTGTCTGCATCCCGATACAAAAAGGGAAACCCGCACACCGGTTCCATTTTCTATGGAAAAAGCTTTTATATTTGCATAATTCATAATGTTTCTCCTCGTTAGGCGCACTATCGAAACAAAAGCAGGGTATGTCCCTGCTTTTGTTGTCAATCACTATTATAAGTGTAATACACGTTCTTTAATTTCCTGAGTTCTTCCCTGATTCCAATACTGGGTTCCGATATAACCACAAGTACGTCTGGCAACACTCATCTTATCCTGATTACGGTTTCCACAGTTTGGACATTCCCATACAAGCTTGCCATCCTTGTCATTTACAATCTGGATTTCTCCTGAATATCCACATTCCTGACAATAATCACTCTTTGTATTTAATTCTGCATACATAATATTATCATAAATATACTGCATCACAGAAAGAACTGCGTCCAGATTGTTCTGCATGTTTGGAACTTCTACATAACTGATTGCTCCACCCGGTGATAACTCCTGGAACTGTGATTCAAATTTCAGTTTATCAAAAGCATTCATTTCTTCGGTTACATGAACATGATAGCTGTTAGTAATGTAGTTTTTATCTGTCACTCCTTCAATCTGTCCAAAACGTTTCTGTAAACATTTTGCAAATTTATAGGTTGTAGACTCTAATGGAGTTCCATATAAACTAAAATCTACATTATGCTCTTCTTTCCATTTCGCACAGGCATCATTCAAGCGACGCATTACTTCCAATGCAAATGGTGTTCCAGCCGGGTCTGTATGAGATACTCCCTTCATATATCTGGTACATTCACAAAGTCCTGCATAACCTAAGGAAATAGTAGAATATCCGTTAAATAACAATTTATCTATGGTCTCACCCTTTTTCAAGCGGGCAAGGGCTCCATTCTGCCAGAGAATTGGCGCCACATCTGATGGTGTACCTTTTAAACGTTCATGTCTTGCTAATAATGCGCGATGGCATAATTCCAGACGTTCATCCATTAAATTCCAGAATTTGTCCATGTCTCCACCGGAAGAACATGCCACGTCTACGAGATTTAAGGTTACAACACCCTGATTAAATCTTCCGTAGAATTTGAATTTATCCTGCTCATCTTTATATACAGTTAAGAAGGAACGGCAGCCCATACAGGTATAGCAGTTATCCTGTTTTAATTTTTTCATGATTTTCTCTGAAATATAGTCCGGAACCATTCTCTTTGCAGTACATTCTGCTGCAAGCTTTGTCAGATTCCAATATTTAGAGCCTTCTCTGATATTATCTTCCTCTAATACATAAATCAGCTTTGGAAATGCCGGTGTAATGTAAACACCATTTTCATTTTTTACACCTAAAATACGCTGATACAGCATTTCTTCAATAATTGCAGCCAGGTCATCACGAAGCTGTCCTTCCGGAACTTCGTTTAAGTACATAAATACTGTGATAAATGGTGCCTGTCCATTTGTTGTCATTAATGTAATGACCTGATACTGAATCATCTGAACACCGCGGTTAATTTCTTCTTTTACCCGGAGCTCTGCAATTCTATTTACTCTTTCCTCTGTCGGCTCGATTCCTGTTGCTTCTAATTCCCAATATACCTGCTTACGGAATTTTTCACGGCTTACCTGAACAAATGGAGCCAGATGGGATAAGGAAATACTCTGTCCACCATACTGGGAGCTGGCAATCTGTGCAATCGCCTGGGTTGCAATATTACAAGCTGTTGAAAAACTCTTTGGCGGGTCAATCATAGTCTCACTGATTACAGTACCATTCTGAAGCATATCCTCTAAGTTTACCAGACAGCAGTTATGCATATGCTGTGCAAAATAGTCTGCATCATGGAAATGGATAATACCTTTTTCATGAGCTTCCACAATGTCCTCATCCAGTAAAAATCTCTTGGTAATATCCTTGCTGACTTCACCAGCCATATAATCTCTCTGAACACTGTTTACGGTTGGATTTTTATTGGAATTTTCCTGCTTAACTTCCTCATTATTACATTCTAAAAGGCTTAAAATCTGCTCGTCAGTAGAATTCGATTTACGAACAAGTGCTCTTTTGTATCGATATGTAATATAATTACGCGCCACATTAAATGCCCGCTGATTCATAATCTGGTTCTCTACCATATCCTGAATCTCTTCCACACTTGGGGAACGTTTCATATTCTCACAGGCTTTTTCTACATTATTAAGAATCTCCTGAATCTGATTCTCTTCTAATTTTTCATAATCAATAACACTATCATTTGCTTTTCGAATTGCTGCCTCAATTTTGCGGATATCAAAAACATCTTCCATTCCACTTCGCTTAATGATTTTCATAACCTGTGATCCTTTCTATCATCTTAATTATTTCTGATTTTTGCACGTTGGAAAAGACGTGCCTTGCTCGAAAGCGAAGCTTTCGAGCTCACGGGCATTCGCCCTATAAAAATGCTTACAGTCCAATACACCTGCAAGCAGGTGATTGTACTCCAAGCATTTTTGCACGTCTCATTGCTTTCTTGAACATTATACAATATCTTGTGTTTTTGTCAACGTCCTTAACTAGATTCTGTAGGTTTTATGTAAACAAAAAAATAAATAATAAAACCTTGGAAATGCCCTAAAATAAGCCATTTCCGAGATTTCATTATTCATTCCTCACAAAAAAACCAATGCGTTTTTGGCACTTTTTTCCTATTTATTTTTCACATTTGCATTCTACATCTTGTGGTACATTTTCCACTTCTATCCCCATATTTCGTATCACCTTATCTAATAGTGCGTGAAATGTGGCAATTTCCTCCTCGGACATCCCTTTTTTCAGTCTTTCTTCCATTTCATGCATATCTTTGTTTGCTTTTGCCACAATAATCTCTGCTTTTTCTGTCAATTCAATCTTCTTTAATCTCGCATCATGCTCTACTGCCACACGACAAATCAATCCTTTCCGCTCCATTCCCGCAAGCATATTGGATGCAGTGGCTCTTGATATGGAAAACTCTGATTCAATATCCTTCTGATAAATATCCCTTGCCCGGTTTTTACATAAATAACCTAACGTCCAGCTTTGCATCCCCGTCAGATTCCCTTCATTCGCTAAACGCTTTGCTTCCATCGTCTTGTGAACCTTATTGTGTATTAATCTTATTTTATATCCGATTGTATTATGATGTCCCATTTCCTTTTCCTCTATAAATGTTGTTGACATTCTTTTCATCTGCCGTATAATAATATTGTTAGCACACTAACAATTAAAAATCAATAAAAAAATAAAGGATGTGACAAAATGTTAAAAACTCTCGGAGCACAAATCAAAGAATTCAAAAAAGATTCTCTGCTCACACCGATTTTCATGGTACTTGAAGTCTTTATGGAAATGCTGATTCCATTATTAATGGCTTCCATCATTGATGATGGTGTAAATGCCGGTAATTTAAAACATATTTATATTACCGGTGGTCTGATGTTCGTAATGGCATGCTTTTCCTTATGCTTTGGACTTCTTGGTGCAAAATATGGCGCAAGCGCCTCTACCGGCTTTGCCCGCAACTTAAGAAAAGCGATGTACGAAAATATCCAGACCTTTTCTTTTTCCAACATTGACAAATTCAGCACAGCGGGTCTTGTAACACGTCTTACCACAGATGTTACAAACCTTCAGATGGCTTATCAGATGATTCTGCGTATGTGCGTGCGCTCTCCTATCAGCTTAATCTGTGCAATGTGCATGGCCTTTTTCATCAGTCCAAAGCTTGCCTGTGTATATCTTGTGGCAGTAATCGTTCTTGGCGGTATACTGGCACTGATTACTGTAAAAGCACACAAATATTTTTCCCAGGCATTTCCAAAATATGATGAACTAAATGCATCTGTACAGGAAAATGTATCCGCTATCCGCGTAGTAAAGGCATATGTTCGTGAGGATTATGAGAAAAAACGCTTCACAACTGCCAGCAACAATATCTATAACATGTTTTTAAAAGCAGAGGGAATTATTACCTTTAATACTCCTGCCATGCAGATTACCATCTATAGCTGCATTATTTTAATCAGCTGGCTTGGTGCAAACATGATTGTGGGCAGTACGCTGACAACCGGTGAGCTGATGAGCATGCTGACCTACTGCATGAACATCTTAATGAACTTAATGATGCTTTCTATGGTATTTGTTATGCTTACCATGAGTGCCGCCAGCGGAAAACGTATCTGTGAGGTTTTAAATGAAAAAAGTAACCTTACCAATCCGGAAAATCCGGACTATGATGTTACCGACGGAAGCATTGTCTTTGACCATGTAACCTTCCGCTACAATGAAACTGCTGACACACCGGTCTTAAACAATATCAACTTAAGTATTAAATCCGGCGAAACCATTGGTATTATCGGCGGAACAGGAAGTTCGAAATCCTCTCTGGTAAATTTAATCAGCCGTCTTTATGACGTAAATGAGGGTAGTGTTTTTGTTGGCGGCAAAGATGTGCGTACATATGATTTGGATACCTTAAGAAATGAAGTTTCTGTTGTGTTACAGAAAAATGTATTATTCTCCGGCAGTATCTACGAGAACCTGCGCTGGGGTGATAAAAATGCAACCGACGAGGAATGCAAACGCGCCTGCCGTCTTGCCTGTGCAGACGAATTTATTGAACGTTTCCCAGATGGTTATAACACCCATATTGAGCAGGGCGGAACAAATGTATCCGGTGGTCAGAAGCAGCGTCTTTGTATTGCAAGAGCCTTGTTAAAGAAGCCTAAAATTCTGATTTTAGATGACAGTACCAGTGCCGTGGACACCGCTACTGATGCCAAAATCCGAAAAGCTTTCGCAGAGGAAATTCCAAATACCACAAAGCTTATTATTGCTCAGCGAATCTCTTCTGTTCAAACTGCTGACCGTATTATCGTTTTAAATGATGGTGTCATTGACGGTTTTGGTACACATGAAGAATTATTAGAAACAAATGCCATCTATCGTGAGGTTTACGAATCCCAGACCTCCGGCAGCGGCGATTTTGACGAAGGAGGTGCAGAATAATGGCAGAAAATGCAAAGCCAATCAAAGGTCCTGCCGGAAGAGGTCCAAGAGGACCAAGACCAAAAGTAAAAAATCCCGGCAAGCTGTTAAAACGCCTGCTTTCCTATATTTTTAAAAACTATGCCATTCACTGTCTTGTTGTCGTAATTTGTATCTTTGTTACTGTTTTTGCAACAAATCAGGGAACTATGTTTATGAAAAACTTAATCGATGAGTTCATCACTCCTCTTTTAAGTCAGGAAACACCTGATTTTACAGACCTGTTAAATGAAATCAAACGTGTTGCCATTTTCTATGCTTTTGGTGCACTTGCTGCTTTCATCAATACAAGATGCATGATTTATGTAACACAGGGAACGTTGCGCAACCTGCGTAATGATATGTTTACACATATGGAAAGTCTTCCTATTAAATATTTTGATACCCATTCCCATGGTGAAATTATGTCTACGTATACCAATGATATTGATACTTTAAGACAGATGATTTCTCAGGCCCTGCCACAGTTTATTCAAAGTGGTATTACTATCGTAACTGTTTTCTACTTTATGATAACCTTAAGTGTTCCATTAACGCTTGTAACACTTGCAATGGTCAGTATCACAATCTATGCTACCAAGATATCCGGCGGACTCAGTTCCAAATTCTTCATTGCCCAGCAGAAGGATATTGCTACATTAAACGGCTACATTGAGGAAATGATGGATGGACAGAAGGTAGTAAAGGTATTCACTCATGAAGAAGAAAGTATGGAACGTTTTAACGAGTTAAACGGCCAGCTTTTTGAAAGTGCGAATTATGCAAACCGCTATGGTAACTGCTTAGGTCCAATTAATGCACAGCTTGGTAATGCCAGCTATGTACTCTGTGCCTTAGTCGGTGGAGCTTTAGCATTAAACGGCTTCGGTGGATTTACTTTAGGAAGTCTTGCCAGCTTTTTAACCTTTAATAAAAGCTTTAATATGCCAATTAACCAGTTAAGCCAGCAGATTAACAATATCGTTATGGCACTTGCCGGCTGTGAGCGTATTTTTGCTTTATTGGATGAAACACCGGAAACAGACGAGGGTTATGTTACTCTTGTAAATGCAAAAAAAGAAAATGGTGTTCTGACAGAAACCTCCGAGCATACCGGACTCTGGGCATGGAAGCATACCCATCAGGCTGATGGCTCTGTGGATTATGTTGAATTAAAAGGTGATGTCGTATTTAATGATGTAGACTTCGGCTACAATGAAGATAAAATCGTCCTTCACAATGTTGACCTTTTTGCTACACCGGGTCAGAAAATTGCCTTTGTTGGAAGTACCGGTGCCGGAAAAACCACCATTACCAACCTGATTAACCGTTTCTACGACATTCAGGATGGAAAAATCCGTTATGACGGCATCAATATCAATAAGATTAAAAAGGATGATTTACGTCATTCCCTTGGCATCGTATTGCAGGATACCCACCTTTTCACTGGCACAGTAAAAGAAAATATCCGCTATGGTAAATTAGATGCCACAGACGAAGAGATTATCGCAGCTGCCAAGCTGGCAAATGCTGATACCTTTATCCACCAGCTACCAAATGGTTATGACACCATGCTTACCGGGGACGGTGCAAACTTAAGTCAGGGACAACGTCAGCTGCTTGCCATTGCCCGGGCTGCGATTGCAGACCCACCGGTATTAATCCTTGATGAAGCAACCTCTTCCATCGATACCAGAACTGAGAAAATCGTTCAGGATGGTATGGATAAGCTGATGCATGGAAGAACCACCTTCGTAATCGCCCACCGCCTCTCTACTGTTAAAAACAGTGACTGCATTATGGTTTTAGAGCAGGGGCGTATTATTGAACGCGGTAACCATGAAGAACTAATTGCAGAAAAAGGCAAATACTATCAATTATATACAGGAAAAATGGCGGAAGCGTAGAAAAGCTTCGCTGCGTGACGCTTCCAAAAACGCTTCGCGTTTTTATCCGGCGTACACTGTGTACGAACAATTTCCTATACCTAAACAAGCTGTTGCACCATTAGGATTGTGCAACAGCTTTTTGACTCTACAATTACAATTCTTATTATAAGAACTCAATATTCATTTCTCTAGAGATGTCCTAATAACCCATAAATTCAGTCCTTTACAATAAAAAATAATCGCCAGACAGCCCTATATTTTTTTATATTTTTCTAACTCTTACAGCATCTTCTCAAGAAATACTTCTATAATCTTACCATAACCAACAGCACTTGGGTGTGGGTCCCAGTTACCGGAATTAATAGTTCCAATAATGTCCTTTTCTTCTGTAATCACAGAATGTAAATCAACTACTGTACATCCCGTACTATTATTAGCTACGATGCTATTGAATTTTGTGTCATATAACTCAACCACATCATAGGCATTGTACGCTTCTACCCAGCCAATATACTGTGTGGTTGCACCAATACAAGGATTGTATTGATTTGCTACATATATTTTCGCATTCGGTGCTAATCCTTTTATGATACTTAAAATACTTGCATAATTAGATTTATAGGTTGCTACTATTTTATTTATTGCACTTTCATCATATAATTTCTCGTGCACATTATTGGCAATCGTCATCATCTGCATCGCCAACTGGAATTTAGCAAATCCTGTAGCAGCATTAAAGTCACTCTGAAGCTTGGCAATTGTACTATCAATCGTGGAAACTGTACAGCCTAAGCCCGCTGCAAACTGTTTCATAACTGCCTGCTGAATATCATTACCACCAATATCAAGAACTATAAAGTCTGCGTTCTTTACTGTATCTCTCATTGACGTATTGGTCTTTAACGCATTTAATAAATCTGTGGATGTCCAGCCACTTACCCCAAGATTCGTAAAGGTAAATTTCTCATATTCCGATTCCACATCATCTAAAATATCTCTGACATAACTGTCACTTAGTTCTACGATACTGTCACCAATTCCAACACAGCTGTAAACTGCCTTATTGATTTCTTCGTCGTAGACGGCGGCTTTCACCCTGGTTGTAAATATGGTACTAAACATAACAAGCATTAAAAAACTGGCAACAATTCTTTGTGACTTTCTTTTCATTCTTGTACCTCCTTTTCCATAGGGAAACTGCTTCGTATACCGTAACCCCTAAAAGGCTGACATAGAATTCTGTATAAAAACAAATTCTGCTTCGTATGTATTTCCTATTGCACAGAACTCCACATGAACAACTTTTGTACTGGCTACTGTACACTTTTTACATTACAACGTAATTAGCATAACGCTTTTTCGTCATTTTGTCAATTTTCTCACTCTATAAAGAAGGCTTTTCTGAAAAATTATATCATTAAGGTGTAATTATTAGATATTTTTACAAATTCAAGCTCTAAAACTAAAATTTTTTTTCTTATCCGGTTCACAGAGATATATCCTCCAGTGCATTCAGACCTAACTTAACTGCACCTAAAATCCCTGGGTTTTCCCCTAAATGAGGTTTCACAATATATTCCTCAATTTTTTCCGAAACCATCGGATTTGCTACATAACCATTTAACATCTTTTTCACCTGTGTACGCACCATGGTAAATAACTGTTCCTGATGCATGACTCCGCCCCATAGAATAATTTTCTGTGGGGAATAGGTTAAAACATAATTAGCGACTGCACTTGCAATATAATAGGCTTCCAGCTCCCACACTTCCTCTTTGTCCGCAAGTTCAAAGGCTTTCTTTCCCCAGCGTTCTTCTATCGCAGGACCGGACGCCAGTCCTTCCATGCAATTACTGTGGTATGGGCAGCGTCCTTTATAAGCATCTTTTGGGTGCTTCTCCAGTAAAATGTGCCCTGCCTCCGGATGTACCAGCCCATGAAGCAATTGTCCGTTCACATAAACACCTACTCCGACACCTGTTCCAATGGTAATATAAATCGCAGACTCTGCTCCCTTAGCTGCTCCCCAGGTGACTTCTCCAAGAATTGCTCCGTTTACATCTGTATCAAATCCAATCGGTACCCCCAATGCTTTCTCAAAGGTTCCCACTATATCACAATTTGCCCAGCCCTGTTTAGGCGTACTGGTAATATAACCATAGGTTTTCGAGTTTTTATTCAAGTCAACCGGACCAAAACAACCGATTCCAAGGGCTTTTATATCCCACTCTTTAAAATAAGAAATCATATCTTCAAAGGTCTCTTCCGGCTGTCTGGTCAAAAATGACTTACGGTCGATTAGTTTTCCATGCTCATCTGCAACTGCACACACCATCTTTGTACCACCGGCTTCAATTCCCCCAATTAACATTCTATTATCCTCCCTGTTTACATTCTCTCTAGACAATTCTCACACAAACCATTCCACCACATACACCGCCACACAGGCTGCAATTGCTACCGTGGTAAGGCTTTTTCCCCTTAATGCAAAGATAACCGCCACCACAAGTCCCACAAAAGCAGAAATCATGGAATTGGTGGCATATAATACTGCCGGCAGTGTCATTGCTGTTAGTACTGCATAGGGAATGTAGTGCAAAAATGATTTTATAAATGAATTCTCAATCTTTCCTTTGACTGCTGCAAAAGGAATCGCACGTATCAGATAAGTAGAACCGGCAAGAATTACCAGATAAATAAAATAGCTTTTTAATTCCATGCTATGCCTCCTCCTTTACCGGAAATAGTAGTGCCCCTGCAACCGCTGCAAGAATGGCACAGATACTGATGGAAAGTCCACTGGAAATCTGATTTAAGCCCGGTACATAGTAAAAGAGACTGCTTAATACAAAAGCAAACAGTACCACCAGTGCCACTGCTTTTTCTTTTTTCATATCCGGTACCACAATTGCTACAAACATTCCATAAATTGCAAGGCTAAGAGCACTCATAATACGCTCCGGCAACACATTTCCAAGCAATGCCCCTGCTAAGGTTCCCAGTGTCCAGCCCAAATATGGCAGGGTAGAAAGCCCTGCAAAAAAGGCTCTTCCTACTTCTTTTTCTGTACTTGCCACTGCAAATATCTCATCTGTCATCATAAATCCTAACAGCCAACGATAAATCCCTTGGAATTTGCTGTCCGTCTTCTGGGACAATGAAATAGACATAAAAGAATAGCGGACGTTTATTGTCAGCTGTGAAATCAGCATTTCTATGTATTGTCCGGGAGCAAGCATCACTCCGATTCCTGCAAACTGTCCTGCCGAGGTTACCGTCAGCATGGAAATTAATACCGCCTGCCACCAGTAAAAGCCGTAGGATGCCGCCATAATTCCAAATGTAAAGGAAACAGACAGATATCCCAGCCCGATTGGAATACCTGCCTTTAAGCCTCGTATATATGCACTCATAATTTTCTCCTCAATAACCCAAAATCATCGCTACAA
This sequence comes from uncultured Roseburia sp., assembly GCA_964390485.1. Classification (GTDB taxonomy): domain Bacteria; phylum Bacillota; class Clostridia; order Lachnospirales; family Lachnospiraceae; genus Roseburia. Next base: position 26,251 of record CAYMIS010000032.1, read on the forward strand.
TTTTCTCACACTGTAGTAGTACTTGTCAAACATCCTTGCATATTTATAATATGAGTAGATAAACAGGTGTTACTGTTCACACAGTACTCGGTAAGAAACAGCTTTTCCCTGTAAAGTAAAACATCTGTATCTTACACCGGGTAAGATACAGATGACTTACATACTGCATATGTTATACATTAATCTCAGCTTTTACACCAAGCACTTCTTTGTTTGCTTCTAAAATAGGTGCTACCACATTGGATAAGAACTTCTCTACCTGAATTGGAGAACGTCCCACGTATTTTGCAGGGTCCATAGTAGCCTGTAACTCTTCTAAGGTTAAGTTGAAGGATGGATCTGCTGCGATTAATTCTAACAGGTTGTTGTCTTTTCCTTCTACTTTGACATTTCTTCCTGCTTCCATGGAAAGGGTACGAATCTTCTCGTGTAATTCCTGACGGTTTCCGCCATTTTTTACCGCATCCATCATGATGTTTTCTGTTGCCATAAATGGAAGCTCAGACATTAAACGTTTTGTAATTACTTTATCGTATACTACAAGACCATCTACAACGTTTAAGCAAAGGTCTAAGATACCGTCAATTGCCAAAAATCCTTCCGGAATGGAAAGTCTCTTATTTGCAGAATCATCTAAGGTTCTCTCAAACCACTGGGTTGCAGAGATAATTGCCGGATTTAATGCATCTACCATCACATAATTGGCAAGAGATGCAATACGTTCTGAACGCATTGGATTTCTCTTGTATGCCATTGCAGAGGAACCAATCTGGTTCTTTTCAAATGGTTCTTCTACTTCTTTTAAGTGCTGTAACAAACGAATATCGTTTGACATCTTGTGAGCACTTGCTGCGATACCTGCTAAGATATTTGCAACTCTTGTATCTACTTTTCTGGAGTAGGTCTGTCCGGAAACGGCATAACATTCTTTGAAGCCCATCTTTGCAGCGATGGTTGGATCAATTTTATCAATTGTCTCCTGATCTCCATTAAATAATTCAAGGAAACTTGCCTGAGTTCCTGTAGTTCCTTTGGAGCCTAATAATTTTAAGCTTCCCATTACATACTCTAAATCCTCTAAATCCATGATGAATTCCTGCATCCAGAGAGTTGCTCTCTTACCAACGGTTGTTGGCTGTGCAGGCTGAAAATGAGTAAATGCCAGAGTTGGAAGATCTTTATATTTCTCCGCAAATTTTGCAAGCTCATCGATTACGTTTACTAATTTCTTATGAACTAACTTTAATGCTTCGTTCATTACGATAATATCGGTATTATCTCCAACATAGCAGGAAGTTGCTCCAAGATGGATAATTCCGGCTGCCTTTGGACACTGCTGTCCGTATGCATATACATGACTCATAACATCATGACGAACTAACTTTTCTCTTTCTCTTGCCACATCATAGTTAATATCCTCTGCGTGTGCCTTCAATTCATCAATCTGTTCCTGGGAAATAACCGGCTTTCCGTTCTCAGAAAGTCCTAATTCCATTTCTGTTTCTGCTAATGCAATCCATAATTTTCTCCAGGTTCGAAACTTCATATCCGGTGAAAAAATATACTGCATTTCTTTACTTGCATAACGCTCTGATAATGGGCTGATATATCTGTCTGTGCTCATTTTTCTCTCCTTCTGCCGCTTTCGTGACATTTTAATCAGAATTATGAGAAGCAGGCTTTGCGAGCTTCTCATGTTTTATCTATTTTTATTCGAAATCTTTTCCTGTTAATAAAGCAAATGCTTCTTTATATTTATCTACTGTTTTGGTTACAACTTCTTCCGGAAGAAGGAAATCATTGTCCGGATTTGCTTTTAACCAGTCTCTTACATACTGTTTGTCAAAGGATGGCTGTCCTTTTCCAGCTTCGTATCCTTCTAATGGCCAGAATCTTGAGCTGTCCGGTGTAAGCATTTCATCACCGATAACGACGTTACCGTTTTCATCAAGACCAAATTCAAATTTTGTATCTGCAATGATGATACCTTTGCTTAATGCGTACTCTGCACATTTTTTGTATAAAGCGATAGTAGCATCTTTAATCTTTGTTGCGTATTCTTCGCCTTTTCCCGGATAAGCTTTCTCTAATACTGCTACACTCTGTTCAAAAGAGATATTCTCATCATGGTCACCAATTTCAGCCTTTGTACTTGGTGTATAAATTGGTTCAGGTAACTGTTCAGATTCTTTTAATCCTTCCGGAAGCTTGATACCACAAACAGTTCCATCCTCCTGATAGCTTGCCCAGCCGCTTCCTGTGATGTAACCACGAACGATACATTCGATTGGAAGCATCTCTAATTTCTTACACATCATGCTGTTACCGTCAAATTTCTCATTCTGGAAAAATTCCGGCATATCTTTCACGTCTACGGAAATCATATGGTTTGGTACGATATCTTTGGTCAGGTCAAACCAGAACTTAGACATCTGAGTTAAGATTGCACCTTTCTTTGTAATCTGATTCTTTAAGATATTATCGAATGCTGAAATACGGTCTGTTGCTACAATGATAAGGCTGTCTCCATTATCATATACCTCACGTACTTTTCCCTCTTTAAATGGCTTAAATTCCTGCATGTCTTTTCCTCCTAAAATTTCGTAGACTTCTTAATCTTTCATTATGTATGCACTGCTTTTTTTAATCAGCCAGTGCAATGATACGAAGAAATTATAATACAGCAACTTCTTGAAAGTCAATGTGTTTGCCTTGTTTTCCCCCTTTATGACATATAGAAAAAAAATGGGTTTTTATAAGTTTTTTTGTCTATTTTACTCGTTTGATAAGTACGGCTTATATTTGTATTTATCACTACTAATTCAAAATTTTTTCACTTTTTTCAAAAAAGTACTTGACGTACTTTGGTACCGATTGTATAATAAAATTGTCCTTAAGGAATAGTACTAAAGTAACAAGGACGTACAAATTTGCTATCCTCTTACCTTTATCATATAAATCCCCCGTTACATAGTGAAAACTATGGACACAAAAAAAGCAGTGAAAGCTGCTTTTTTTGTGCCCTTTTTTAGAAACTGAAAAACAGGGACGTAGCCTTTTTTTCGAAATTTGGGGACGTAGCCTAAATTTCGGAATTTAAGCTACGTCCCTATTTTTCGAAATTTAGGCTGCGTCCCTGTTTTTCGAATTTTAGGCTACGTCCCTATTTTACAAGTAATGATTTTCCTGTCATTTCTGCCGGCTGTTCCATTC
>CAYMIS010000033.1:0-29194 GCA_964390485.1 uncultured Roseburia sp.
GCTTCATGATTCATTGTCTCTAATGAATCCTGATAATTCTGCATAAATTTCATGCTGTCTTTTCCCATTAACATAAACTGCAGCATAAAACCAATTCCAAACAATAACAGCAATGGAAGTCCAATGCGCCAGTCAAAGCACAGCATCAGGACTAAGCTTGCAATCATTGTTACATATGCACCTACTAAATCCGGAAGCTGATGACCTACATAACTTTCCGTCTGTGTGCTATTTTCATCAATAATTTTTCTTAATTTTCCACTTGGGTTTGCATCAAAATAGCCCATCGGCATTTTAGCAAGATGCTGCAAAGCTGCCATTTTCAGATTTTTCTCCATTTGGAATGCTGCTGTATGGGAACACAGTAAGCATGCAAAATAAATTATCAATCCGATTAATTCTGCTGCCAGTGCATAACCTCCCCAGCGCATTAATGCATTCACATTCAGCGGACTCCCAGTAAATACTGCTACCATCTCTTTTGCAGCAAAATACACACATACATATGGAATTAAAATGAACAATGCACTTATTCCAGATAGTATATGAGATACCGTTAATAACCAGCGTTTTTTCCCTGCGAATGCCAAGAGCCTCTGGATTCGGTCATCTTTTTTCTTCATCACATATCCTCCTTTTTTCAACAAAAATGCGAGTGGTTAGTTTCATCTAACCACTCGCATAATTATATGTAAAAGAAATCTATAATTCTACTCCATTCTTTTTTTGTTTTATAGAAAATAGCCCGTTTTTATCTTCTTTTTTTCCTGTACTCTCTCGGCAATTCTCCATATACCGAATAAAAAGCCTTAGCGAATTTGCTTGCATTGGAATAGCCTAATTCCATTGCAATATCACCAATCCGTCGTTCTCCCGTCAGCAGTTGGACTGCAGCCACATTCATGCGATATCTTTTTAAGTATGCATAGGGAGTTTCTCCATATATTTCCATAAATATTTGATAAAAAATATTAATATTAATTCCTGATGAGACTGCTAATTTCTCCACAGATATATTTTCATCAATATGAGAAATCAAGTACTCCTTTACCCCCTTTGTTATCTGTACCTGTTCTTTATTAAAATATCTGCCATCGAAACGATTTTCAATCTGAATCTTTTCTATATGGTAAAGTACCTCCATTACTTTAATTCTAAAATAATCCGTACTTTCTTCTCTTTTTCCCTGATATACTGCTTCAAATATATCAGCAAGTTCTTTTGACGGCAGTCTGACATACCAGTGTTTTTCTCCATTCATCAGACACATTAATCGTCCAAAATCAATTCCAAACACCTGCATCAACTGCTGCACCTGCTGTGGTATTGCCTGCATATCTAATACTATAGACAGCCCTTCATACTTTTTAAGTGGAAAAGAAAAGCATACTGGTAAATACTCTGTTCCATTAATACTAAACTGACCTTCCGCCAGACAATCTAATGTCTGATTTGGGAACTGACATTCATATCGTCCTTTTCTACAATGACTAATGCTAATCATTTGCTCAGGGAAAATTTGGGTTGGAAATATATCGGAAGTATCCATATCCATAAAGTATAAATACACTCCTGGAAAAATATCATATATTGTCAGTTCTCCCTTTCCACTGCATCCATAATCCAGTTTCGTATAATTTTCCTGCTTCGCTATCACTTTTGTCTCACTGCTGTACCACTCTTTATTCTGCATATTTTTACCTCGTTAGTCTGGACTAACTTGGAATTTATCATAGTTCCTTACTTTTGTCAAAACAACCTTTTACGCCATCAGTTTCCAGCTCGCTGCCATCTCTCTCGCATTTACAAAACGCTGATAAATACCATCCTGCTTCATCAAATCTTTATGCTTTCCCTGCTGCACAATTCTTCCCTTATCCACTACAAGAATCTGATCTGCGTTACGGACAGTTTTTAAACGGTGGGCAATCATCAGTATTGTTTTCTCTTTTGTTAAAGCATCCAGCGCCTCTACTAAATCCTTCTCATTTTCCGGGTCCACATTTGCTGTAGCCTCATCTAATATAATAATCGGCGCATCCTTCATAATCGCTCTCGCAATGGAAATTCTCTGTTTTTCACCACCGGATAAGTTTGCTCCGCCTTCCCCAATTACGGTATCGTATGCATCTGGAAGCTGCATGATAAAATCATGACAGCAGGCTTTTTTCGCTGCCTCTATTACCTGCTCCATCGTCGCATTTTCCTGTCCAAAACGGATATTGTTTGCAATTGTATCCTGAAACAGATACACGTTCTGAAATACAAAGCTGAAATTCTTCATCAGAGAATCCATACTATATTCTTTTACATCCTTACCTCCCAGAAGTACTTTTCCCTCATCTACATCCCAGAACCTTGCAATCAGATGACAAAGTGTTGTCTTTCCACCGCCACTTGGTCCTACGATTGCTGTGGTTGTCTTTTGTGGAATATGTATGCTTAAATTATCAATAATTTTCTTTTTCTCATAAGAAAAAGAAATATTTTTTACATCAATATCAAAGTTCTCTGCCTCTTTGTCTTTTCCTGCAATATCCATTTCCTCTAAATCAAGAATTTCCGTTGCTTTTCCTACACTGTAATCTATTACACGAAGCAGTGCAGAAAAGTTTCCAGCATTCTCAAGACTGGCATACATAATAAACGCACTAATCATCATAACAATGCATTCAGAAAGTGCCATGTCTCCTCTTATCAGAAAAGCAATCGACATTCCACAGATTACCACTCCTAATGCTTTCGAAATAAAATTCTGTACTGTCATATAAGGAATCAGGCATATCTCCATTTTATAATTACACTTTGAACTGTCATTGATTGCCTGGTTTAAAGCCTTACTATATTTTCCGGTCAGATGATAGGATTTCACTTCTGAAATTCCCTGCACATACTCAATAACCTTTTCCACCAGCCTGCTGTCTGTTTCATGCTTTACCGGAGCCAGTTTGGAAGATGTTTTCTGCATGAATGCATTTGTTAAGAAAAATGCCAGAACACCTGCGATAGCTGCAATTCCAATCCGGTAATCAAACATCCCGATAATAACGGTAATAATTACTGTATTTAAAATTCCTTGTGTTGTCATCATAACTACACGGGTTGCTATATCCCCAAGATTTTCCATTGTATTTGTCGTAACAGATGTGATATATCCCAGACTGTTTTTATTAAAATAACCCATTGGCAGATATCTCATATGCTCTGCTATTTCAATTCGCTTATTCGCACAGGTACGATATCCTCCCTCGGTCTGAAGCATTGTAACATGATATTTTACAATACTTGCACCGGCAACACTAAGAATCATAATTCCAAAGCTGATTAATATCGTGTTGTTTGTCACAGAATTTTTTACAACCGCATCTGTCATCACAAAAATTGCCGGAACTCTTAATGCTTCAAATATTGCTAAAATTACACCTAAAAACAATGCGAGATAAAATTTTCTTTTATTTTCTGTTCCGCAGAAATCAAAAAATTTTTTGAATATTTTAAACATATGCTTCACCCCCTGCATTCTCTGTATTATCCTTTACCGCAATATGTGCCTGCCACATTTCCTTGTATAATCCATTTTGAGCCATCAACTCGCTATGGGTTCCACAAGAATTTACCTCTCCATCTTTGATAACATAAATCTTGTCACTGTCTGCTATCGTCGATAATCTATGGGCAATCACAATCAAAGTTTTTCCCTGAACCAATTTTGCCACTGCCATCTGAATCACTGCTTCATTTTCCGGATCTGTATAAGCAGTCGCTTCATCAAGAATAATTACCGGTGCATCCTTTAACATTGCCCTTGCAATTGCCACTCTTTGTCGCTCTCCACCGGATAAATGTCCACCGGCACCACCTGCAATTGTCTGATAACCATTTTCCAGCTGCATAATAAACTCATGGCATCCACTTCTTTTTGCCACTTCTATGACCTCTTCATCTGTGGCATCTTTTCTTCCCATACGGATGTTTTCCATAACAGTTGCATCAAACAAATAATTATCCTGAGACACATACGCAATATTCTGATAATAGACATCTAATGGAATTTCCCGGATATCTACTCCGCCAAAAGTAATATTTCCTTTGCTCACATCCCATAATGCAGCCACCAGCTTTGCAATTGTGGATTTTCCGCTTCCCGACGGTCCTACCAGGGCATTTACCGTACCCTCTTTAAATTCCAGATTTACTCCATGCAAAACCTCATTCTCCCGATAACCAAAAGACACCTCATTTAATTTAATCGTATTATTTTCTATTGTCTTTTCTAACCTTTCCGGTCTTTCTAATTCCTCTAGTTCCAGTAATCCCGTTACTTCTCCAATAATGGTTCGCACCTTACCTAAATCATCCGAATAAGACATACAGGTAATGATTGAAGTAATTAATCCTATCGAAAGCACAATAACCATAATAAAATCCCCGGCAGCTAATGAGCCGTTTTTATAACACAGCCCGCCAATCGGAAGTATCGAAAGCATGGTAGCAGGTGCTACCGCCATTGCAATACTGAAAAATACATTGCAGCCTCTCATCCATTCTACATAACAGTCTGCTCCCTCTCTGGCAGCAACCACAAATTTATCATAAGAATTCTTTGCTTTTCCAAATGCCTTAATTACCTCTATTCCGTTGATATATTCCACTGCTGTATCATTTAATATCTTCGTCTTATCTATGGCATTCTGATATTTCTCCTCATACCCAATCATCATTCCCATATAAGCAGCTATTCCCAATACCAGCGTTACTAAAGATGCCAGCGCCATACGCCAATCCAGCAGGAAAAGATAAATCAGTACGCTAATCGGTGCAAGAATATTTGCAGTAAACTCCGGTACAATATGGGCAAGAGTTGTTTCAATACTATCCACCCGCTCAACAATAATATTTTTCAAAGAACCGGATGGCGTATCCAGAACACAGCCCAATGGCAGCTTTGCCAGCTTTTCGCACACTCTTTTTCTAATATTTCCCAAAACCTCAAAGGTTGCCTTGTGGGATAAGCTTGTAGAGATACTATGAAAAACGACTCTTCCCAACCATAAAAGCAGCATTATGCCACAGTCTGTGAGATATCCCTGCCACTCTCTGTTCCCTTCCAGCAACCGGTTTATCATTCCTGCAATAATTACAAACGGTACCATACTGCAGGCAACACCAATTGCTGCAGTCACCACACTCAAGATATAACTTCTTTTATGTGTGCTTGCAAAATCAATAATCCATGCTATCGTGGATTTTTTACTTTTTTCTTTCACACTAATTCCTCCTTCAACCTTTGAACATTCCCTTAACCAATTCAATCACTAACTTTTATTTGTTTTAACTAACCCTTCATCAAAAAATTTGTAACTACCAAAAATCAATTCTTCTGAATAGTTACAAAATCATGACTTAATTTAGTTCCATACATGCTGCCCAGCCTGCAGAATAAAACTTATATATTTCATCTGCGCATTCTTTTGCCTGTTCATAGGGTACATCATGGATAATCAGCTCAAAATATGCCGTAAACATACCACTTACTATCGTGTGCTCAAAATAAGAATTTATCTCATGTACCGGTTTCCCCAGTCTTTTTAGAACCTGCATATAATCATGGGTGCACTGAATCTCTGTTTCTACCATTTCATGCACAAAATTCTCATACCTTGTCCCCACAGATGCGCTTAATAAAAGCTTCATTCCCGTCAGATGTTCATAAGAATACTCTAATATATTATCAAGACATGGTGCACTGTATTCCTCCAGCCTTACCACCTGCTCTTCATCCGGAAGTCCCTTAAATTCCTTCAGTGTATCCTTAAATAGAGATATCAAATATTCTCCATGCGGTCTGACTAATGCATCAAATAATTCTTCCTTACTTTCATAATATCCATAAAATGCACCTGTGGTCACCCCTGCGTTCTTTACAATGTTCCGAAGAGATGCACCTTTGAAGCCCTTTTGCAAAAACTCCTGTTCAGCAACTTTATGTATTCTTTCTAATGTTTCTTTCTCTCCCAATACCTTCTCCTTAATAGCGCCATGTAACACCGTTATATAACAGTGTTACATTAGCATTCTATCATTTATTTGTCAATGTTGCTCTTGGTTAATTATTATCAATAGCTGACACAAAATGCAGATTTTGTGCCGAACTTCCCTATATCCCTTGAAATTTTCCTTTTCCATGTTATACTTAACTCAAACATTGGCACATATGTGCCACACTTATCTCTTTTCCGGAAAGGGATTTTCTTTTTAACCATCGGTTAGTTTTCGCTAACTCAATATTTAGGAAAATTTACAGACGTGTATATTTTCCATAATAAGACAGGAGATTTTATATGACACTTAAAGAAAAATTTAATGAATATAACAAATTAGCACCGCTTCAGACCGCCCATTTAAAAAATGGCACTTTTACCTATCATTATTACAAAAATAAAAATCCCAAATTAGACATTACCCTGGTATTTTTAGCCGGCGGCTCAGGCTTAGGAAACAGTGTCTTCTATCTTGCTGATGCATTTTTACCAAAATACAATCTGATATCCTTTAACTATCCAAAGGATTTTCCGTCCAACGAAACACTTGCTGATGCAATGGCTGAATTATTTGTTCAGATTGGTGCTAAAAACATTTATCTGGTAGGTCAGTCCTATGGTGGATTGTTGGCACAGATTGTTGCAAGACGACACCCGGAAATTATTAAAGGTCTGATTTTATCCGGCACCTGCTCATTATCCGGTGATATTAATTTTGACGGAATGCGCAATATTGTGGATATGATTCATCCCAAAAAGGTTGCAAAAAATATCAAAACAGATAAGAGAATTCCGATGTTCCTCATAGTACCTCTCTTTAAACTTATGTGTAAAAAAGTGCTGAAAAATAAAGAACAGGAAAAGATGTTCTCTGAAATTATTGATATCTGCAAGGAGGATTTGTCGGCGGATTACCTTGTACATATGGATATTCTTTTAGGCGATTTAGCCACTGAATTTGGTTCTCACAAACCTGAGGATTTCCGAAAATTTGATAATGAAGTCTTGATTTTCTTTTCCGAGGGGGATACGATATTCTGCGACGATTTAAAGCAGGCTCTGATACGTCTTATGACAAATCCTGTTGTTTCAGATTTAAAAGGCGGACATCTTGCACTTCTTGAAAGTTTTGATGACTATATTAGTACTTTAGATAACTTCCTGACAGAACGAAACCTCTAAAAATATTACTATGCAGGGATTTCTATCATACCAGTGTTTTCTATAAATACCAGTGTTTTTCCTCTGGACAGAGTTTATCCAAAAAATTTATTACCTAAAAATGAAAGGATTTCTGCCAATGAAAGTAGATAATAATGCAAAAGTTTTCATTTCAAATGCACTTCTTACACTCTTAGAAAAGTGCCCTTATTCACAGATTACCATCGGAGAAATTGCAGAAGCGGCTCACATTGGCAGACGAACCTTTTACCGCTATTTCAAAACAAAGGATGATGTGCTGGAATATATTTCTTCTGAACTTATGGACAGGTTTGCCGATACCGTTCTTAAAAATCATGCCACCAACCTGAAGGATATTTCCAAATCCTACTTTGAATTTTGGGAAAATCATATAGACATACTTCTTCTTTTAAAAAAAGCTCATCTACTGTATTTTATTGAAGATAATCTTCCTGCTCTGATTCAGCAGGTTGCTGTAAAAACAAAGCATGCTTCCAGGGAAGACCTTGCCAGACTGTCTGCGGAAGAAATCGAATTATATTCCTATATGTTTCACTTCCGAATTGCAGGATTTTGGAAAATGACTACTCTCTGGTGCTCTGAAACACCACGAAAAACACCGGAAGAGATGAGCGAATTAATGTTAAAAATAGTGTATGACAAACAATAGGACACCCTTAAAATTTCAATAACTCAGCATCAAAAAAACCGTTCCACTCATTTTAAATGAAGGGAACGGTTTTTTGATAATTTACGCGAGAAGCGAGTGCTTGCATGAAGCTTCAATGAGCACCGCGCCAAAACTACATAGCAGTTTCAGAAGCTTACAAAGCATGCTACTCAAAATTTATTCTTCTGCATCAGTATGGCAGCCATGACAGCCTTCGCCACAGTTACAGCCGGATGCCTGGGCGCATCCTTCTGCTGCCGGACAACCAATACATTTCACACCACGTTTCTTTTCTTTCACAATATATGCGATTGCACCACCAACAATTACTGCTATACCTGCTATCACAATAAAATCTACCATACTGACACCTCCTTATGTACCAAAAATCCTATTAAGCAGCTTTCTTTAAAGAATACTCTGCTGCAAGACTCTTATTTGTTTTATTAATTAATACTACAACTACTGCTGCCATAGCAAGTACTGCAATTAAACCTGGAACAAAGCCTGCTCCTAACGCACCAGTTGTAACTAATGTACCAATCTGGTATACGAGGAATGCAATTGTATAACCTGTTCCAAACTGAAGGGCAATACCACCCCATAACCATTTCTTGCTCTGCATTTCGGAGTTCATAGCACCTAATGCTGCAAAACAAGGTGGTGTAAATAAGTTAAACATTAAATATGCTAAAGCTGCAACCTTTGTTAATCCCATTGCAACTGCTACTTCGTTTGCTCCACCAACTAATGCTAATTCATCTGTATCAATAAAGTTTGTTAATGCATAACAAACTGCTAATGTACCAACAACGTTTTCTTTTGCAATGAAGCCTGTAACAGCAGCTGCTGCTAACTGCCATGCTGCAAAACCAACGATTGGAACTAATAATACAGCGATTGGAGATGCGATGGTTGCAAGGATAGATGTATTTTCCATACCTTCTTCCACAACCTGTAACTGCCAGTTGAAGGACTGCATAATCTGTACTACTGTATTACAAACAAGGATGATTGTACCAGCCTTGATAATGTACGCTTTACCACGGGAGCACATGGAAATAAATGCTCTCTTTAAGCTTGGAATCTTATATTCTGGAAGCTCAATGATAAAGAATGATTTTCTAAATTTATGTCCTGTAATCTTATTTACTAATAATGCTCCTAAAAGAATCAGAACAATACCTACGAAATACATTACTGTACCTACCCATTTTGCATCTGCAAAGAAAGCACCTGCAAAAAGAGCAATAACAGGAAGCTTCGCACCACATGGCATAAATGGTGTTAACATTGCTGTAGCTCTACGTTCTCTTTCATTACGGATGGTACGACAAGCCATAACACCAGGAATTGCACAACCGGTACCGATTACCATAGGAATAACGGATTTACCGGAAAGACCAACTCTTTTAAAGATTGGATCTAATACCACTGTTGCACGAGCCATATAACCGCAGTCTTCTAATAATGCGATTAAGAAGTACATTACCATTACTAATGGAAGGAAACCGACAACGGCACCTACACCACCGATAATACCATCTACCACAAGGGACTGTAAGAATGGATTTGCATCTGCTACTAATTCAGCAACCCATCCCTGGAAGGTCTCAATCCATCCAACTAAGGTATCTGCTAAGAATGGTCCAAATGTTGACTGTGAAATGTTAAATACTAAGAACATAACACCAACAAAAATTGCAATACCAAGAATTGGATTTGTAATAACTGCATCAATCTTATCCTGAACATTCTTATCTTTTGTTAATACTTTACGGGTTTCCACTTCTTTTACAAGCTTGTTTGTAAATTCAAAACGCTTTCTGTCAGCTGCTTCTACTTCAGCCTTATCGCTTAAATTGATATCTCCCTGGGCATATGGAGCCTTCTGCGCTTTCCCTTTTGCTGCAACTGCTACTTTTACTACCTCTGCTAAGCCCTTGTCACCTGCTAAAGTAGATACAGTCTTTACAACCGGGCAGCCTAACTTTTCAGCTAATACTGCTGCATCAATCTTTGTATCTTTCTTTTCATTGATATCACTCTTATTTAAAGCAACAACTACAGGAATTCCTAATTCCAGTAACTGTGTAGTGAAGAATAAGCTACGGCTTAAGTTTGTAGCATCCACAATATTAATAATTACATCCGGATTCTCGTTTTTCACATAAGCACTTGTGATGCTTTCTTCGGATGTAAACGGAGACATGGAATATGCACCTGGTAAGTCAACTGCAATCAGTTCCTCTGTTCCATCACAATAATTTTTCTTAATTGGGCTTTCTTTCTTGTCTACTGTAACACCAGCCCAGTTACCAACACGTTCATTTCTTCCTGTGAGCGCGTTAAACATGGTAGTTTTACCACTGTTTGGATTACCTGTTAAAGCAATTCTCATTTTTCTTCCTCCTCATATAATTAGTTCACATTTTCTAAACTAAATCATAGCCATCTAATTAAGGATAGATAAGACTAACCCCGTGACAAAAATATATGTGGTGAATTAATCACCACTATACTATAATTGCTTCAGCCAACTGGTTATCAATGGTATATCTACCATCTTTAATAGAAACAACACAACTACTTTTCTTACGGGAAACTACAGTAATTGGTTCGCCACTGTAACATCCCAGTGTAAAAAGAAATGCGTCCAATTCTTCATCATCTGTCAGTATCTCTTTAATTATGTATTCTTCTTCAATCTGTGCTTCTGTTAAATTCATGCCATCCTCCTATTTTCCAGGCAACAATTAGTTCTCACTAACCGAAGATAGTATAGCACTCACAGGTACTTCTGTCAAACGCTATTGGAAAATTTTCTCATTTTGATATATAAAGTGGAATAATCTGGTTCTATTTTGGGAATATTATCTAATAATCCTTGTGACTATACCGGAAATCACAACAGCAGTATCCCTCTGCAAGGGTCTTATTTCTGACTAATTTCATTCCCATAATATCAGCCATAAGGAAATCCAGTTTACAAAGATATTTTGCCAGTTCAAAACAACCTTCATCCCTGCAGAGCTTACATACACCGCATTCCTCATAATCATATCCTAATTCAAAATCTGCGTTTCCTTTTATTACCGTGACAACCCAGTCATTTTCATATTCTCTTTTTTTAGACCTTGCTTCCCATTCCTTTCTGCCTGCCCATTTCTTTTCACTTAGATAGGTATCCGCATTTCCAAGGATTTTTTGAAATAGGCTGCTGTTCGATAAGCCCTGTTCGAAAATACGATAATTTTCTTTTGGAGCAAGTCCTGTCACACGATTCATAGAAATAAAATAGGCTGCCATCAGATATGCACTCAGTAATTTATTCTTTTCTCCTATTTCCTTTGCCCGTAGATTAATCTGCTTATACTCACTTAAGATTTCTTTTTTCATTTTCTTCCAATCAGTGGAAACTTCCTGCAACCCCTTTTTACAAACATGCAAATAAAAGCTTCCGTATACCTTATTGGTTAAACCATATTTCATAATATATTCCCATAATTCCTTTTCTTAAATAATCGATAACAAAACTCCATCTATCACCGCAATCAACAGAAAAACAATGATTCCCTTTAAGGAAGAAATAAAATGTTTTTTCGGATTTTTATACAGATGTGCCATTTCCTCTGTTCCTGTAAATCTGATTCGCTTTGTATTTCTCCACCAAAGCATATCTATAATAAGAAAATCAAACAAATTCAGACTCTGTCCCAATATTGATAAATTTACAAAATTGCCCATAAAAGATTTTTGTCTGATAAAAAATCCAAAGATAAATAACACCATTCCAAATACAATCATATTCGAAAAAAAAGAGGTCACAGCGTTTGTAATTTTTATTTTCCCTGACAAACGGGAGTTTTCCCTTACAAGCTTTTGAACCTCGTCTGGATAAGACGAATAACTTTTTATATTTTTCTCATCACTTCCGGTGCCAAGATAGCATATTCCCCAGAACAAAATACATATAACAATTACTTCTATAACAAGCATTCTTTTTCCCCCATTTCATTTTTACCTTGTATTATTTTTCTAATTTCTTCTTCTCTTTTTTCGCTTCTATTACATGACGGACTGCCATCACCGGATGATAAAAAATCATGCGTGGTCCCGAAAAACGCATTACTTCACGAATCTTTTCTCTCATCTCCGGCTTATAGCAGTGTACCTTACAATTAGAACAAAAAGTTTTTGTTTCCATGAATGGACATTTATCACTGCGCTCTCTCGCATAACTTTGGAGTTTTTCACATTCCTCACATAGTCCTCTTCTTATATGATGCTGCTTTTTGCAATAAATTGCTATCATCAGGGACACAATTGATTTTTCCCGTTCCCGTTTTGACTGTATATCCTTTGTCATTTATTAATTCTCCATTTCTAATGTATCTTTGTTTTTAGGATTACATTTTATTTGCTTCCATCTCTCTGTAAAAAATCCACTCTTCTAAAAGTTAGTTTTTTCTAACCTTTAAAGTATAACACCCGATACCATTTTTGTATTGATATTTTTTCTCAATAGCATTGGGTCGATAAGCCTATTGCCCCTCATGCGGTACTTTTCCCATAATAAATTCTTTCTGTATAACAAAAGTCCATGCATCCGTATTTCTACGAACACATGGACTTACACTTATTCACAAGGATATTTCATTCCCCAGATTCCACGTATTTCATCCATCAGCTTCATGACACGCAAGGTCTCTTCATGAGGCATTTCCGGACATTCACATTTTCCTTCCCGAATGGCTTTCATACAGGACAACACTTCGTACTCATAACCATTAATCTGTTCCGGCACCTGATATTTTCCAATCATTTCCCGCTCTTTATTATAGACGCGGATTTCTTCACAATTATTAATATTCTGTACTTCGATAAATCCATTCGAACCAAAGATTACACCCTGACGGTCCGTGGTAACTAACATATTGCTGTGAAGCACTGCCATTTTTCCATCTTCGAAGGTAAGTGTCACACTGTTTATCCAGTCCACACCCTTTGGCGACATTACTGCTGTTGTTGTAATATCCTTAACTTCACTATGAAAAGTCATCAATGCAAAATTAATCGGATATACACCAAGGTCTAACAACGCCCCGCCTGCTAATTCCGGGTTCTGCATACGTTCCACATGGTCAATTGTGTAACCCAGATTCGCCGTCAAAGAGGTAACTTTTCCAATTACGCCACTGTCCACAAGCTCATCAATCATTTTTCGGCTTGGCATGTAACGTGTCCAGATGGCTTCCGCCAGCAATAGATTTTTCTCTTTTGAAATGCGAATCAGTTCCTCTGCCTGCTTTGCATTGACGGTAAACGCCTTTTCCACTAAAACGTTTTTTCCATATTCTAAACACATTTTCGCATACTGATAATGATGGGAATGCGGCGTTGCCACATAAACCAGTTCTACCTCCGGGTCTTTTAACATTTCCTCATAAGAACCGTAGGCTTTCTGATACCTCCACTTATCGGCAAAATCCTTTGCCCTCCGGTAATCTCTGGATGCAACTGCATAAGCCTCTACCCCCTCAAGTTTGTCTACTGCTGCCGCCAGCTTGTGGGCAATTCCACCTGGTGCTAAAATTGAGAACTTCATGTTATATACCTCCTTGCTTTAAAATTTCAATCACCTTATCATAATTTTCCGGGCGATGTGGAAAGGTACAATCGGTACAGACCTTCAATTTCTTTCCATCCTTTTCGATATACTGCGGATTTCCCGGACAATTTTCTCTATTGTACATCGGACAATAGCAGAACAGACAATTAAAGTCCTCTAACCCCTTATGACATGGAAAATACTTACACTCCTTATTTTCAAAAAAACGATAGGAATTTTTCATATAAATTACACCCCTTCCCCATCAAATGCCGGGATAAAGCTTTCTTCCGCTGTTTCTCCCTCCTGAATAAAGCCATTCTCTACACCAAGTTCAATCGCATAATCCACCAGTTCTTCATATTCCTCTTCTGTGATTTTGCGGTTAAGCTCCGGATAATTTTTAAGATGGGATAATGGGGTAAACTGATTCATGATGCTGATATAAATAGCATCTTTATAGGTCTCATAAAGATAACGGATAATTCTTTTCGAATCCTCCATGCAGCCCGGCAGTGTCAGATGGCGGACTATTGTTCCCTTTCTCATCAGTCCCTCTTCTTCGTCATCAAAAAATTCCGGTAATCCGGTCTGGCGTACCATCTCATGAATTACCTGTTTCGCCACCTGCGGATAGTCTTTCGCATGGGAATATTTTAATGCCAGTGCTTCATCCATATATTTAAAATCCGGCAGATAGATATCCACCAAGCCATCTAGCATTTTAATAGTATTTAATGACTCATAGCTGCTGGTATTATATACAACCGGAAGATGCATTCCCTGTTTCTTTGCACTATCTAATGCACCAATAATCTGAGGAACAAAATGTCCCGGTGTTACCAGATTAATATTGTTTGCTCCCTGCTCCTGTAATTCCAGGAAGATTTCAGAAAGACGCTCAATACTAATATTTTTCCCCGCAGTTCCATTTGCAATCTCCTGATTCTGACAAAAAACACAATGGAGAGAGCAGCCCGAGAAAAAAACTGCCCCGGAGCCTTCTTTTCCCGAAATACATGGTTCCTCCCAGAAATGCAACGCAGCTCGGGCTACCTTTAATTCATTTGTCTGACCACATACTCCTTTTTCCCCGAACATCCTGTTTGCGCCACAGTTTCTTGGGCATAACATACATTTATTTAACATCACACTTCGTTCTTTCTACATTTTAGTTATTGCTAAAAGATAGGATTTCCGCTATAGTAAAACAGTGGTATGATTTCATCTTTTGCATTTCCTATTATAACAGAATTGCAGGAAATGAATACCATTTTCAATTAATAAGCATATAAATTAAAATGATAAAGCGAAGGAGTACACTATGAGTCTGAAAAATGTTATGGTAGCACAATCCGGTGGTCCAACTGTTGCAATCAATGCCAGTCTTGCCGGAGTTATCCAGGGCGTACAGTCCTCATCCTCTTACGGAACCGTTTATGGAGCTGTAAATGGTATCTTAGGTATTTTAAACGATGAATTTATAAATCTTTCAACATTAATGGATGAAAATCCTGACTTTATGAACCGTTTAACAACATCACCAGCCATGTTTTTAGGTTCCTGTCGTTATAAACTTCCAGACTACTTAGATGATGACTCATCCTATGTATTTATTTTCTCACAGTTTGAGAAATACAACGTAGATGCCTTTTTCTATATTGGCGGAAATGATTCCATGGATACTGTATTAAAATTATCAGAATATGGAAAGAAAATTGGAAGTTCTGTCCGGGTCATCGGTATTCCAAAAACAATTGACAACGACCTTTGCATGACTGACCATACACCAGGCTTTGGTTCTGCTGCAAAATATATCGCAACTTCTCTTCTTGAGATTGCTCATGATACCTTTATTTATGCAGTCAAAAGTGTTACTATCGTAGAAATTATGGGACGTGATGCCGGCTGGCTTACTGCTGCATCAGCCTTAGCAAGAAATGAATATAATGCAGCTCCACACTTGATTTATCTTCCGGAAGTTCCTTTCGATAAAGAAGACTTCCTTCTGGATGTAAAACGTGCCCTCTTTGAACGTGACAATGTTATCATTGCTGTTTCTGAAGGTATTCGTGATGTAAACGGAAACTATATCAGCGCTACAGAATCCGCAGCTGATACCTTTGGTCACAGTCAGTTAAGCGGTGCCGGAAGAACTTTAGAATTTTTAATTAAAGAAAAATTAGGTATTAAGGTTCGCTCCGTAGAAATCAATGTATTGCAGCGAAGTGCAGCACACCTTGCTTCCAAAACAGATTTAGAAGAGTCGGTTGCTCTTGGAAAGAAAGCCGTTGCTCTCTCCGAAGAAGGCGTAACAGCTTCCATGGTAACTTTAAATCGTATTTCTAATGCACCATACGAAGTGGCTTATGAATACGCAGAAATCAAAAATATTGCTAACGAAGCAAAATCTGTTCCTCGGGAATGGATTAATGATGCCGGAAACGACGTCACTCAGGAAATGATTGATTACTTAACCCCATTAATTCAGGGGGAATCAGCCGTTACCTACCAGAATGGTCTCCCGGTTTACATGAATATTTCTCACTTAATCAAGGAAAAATAGACGAAACACTACAACCAGATAGAGCAGCAAATTAACTTTATTATTTATCCAAGACCTCATCTGTTTATAAAATAAAGTTAATTGCTGCTCTTTTTGTAAACTATTTATTTTACAGGAATTAGTTTATCTGTGTATAAAATGTGACGTACTAACCAGTTAAGTAAAAATTCAATTAAACTCTCCATATATTTTTGCGGTTCTTCATCCACCTTCATAAGATCTATGGTTCCTAGCTTCTCTATAAAAGCCGCATGAGCACGTTTCTGTGCATCTAAGCCTTCATAGGAAATGCTTTCCATATATGCTTCTTCATCTGCAAAATGACGTTCTGTATATTCTTTTAATTTTGCAAGAATATTTAAAAACTCATCATAATTGTCTGTCACAGAATATAATTTGGCAAGCTGATGTGCTTGTGCAACAATGGCAAAAAGCTCTCTGTGTTCTTCATCAATCAACTCGATTCCGGTAAGATAATTTTCTGTAAATTCACAAGGATTTTCCTTTACCATCCATTCTTCCAGCGGTGGTTGTTTCCCTATCATAATGTCACTTCCAATAATATGATGGCAAAGCCATCTTGCCAGATAGTATAACAAATCTTCTAACAACTGTATCTGTTCTTCTTCCTCCTCTGATTGATTTAACAGCCAGTCACTGATTTTATTACGGAAAACTTCATGCTGCATCCGCTGTCTGCCCAGTTCCGGGTCCCGAATCTGTTCCATATAGGCCTCTTCATGGGCAAAATGCTTCTCTGCGTAATTTTCCAGTTTCTCCAATAAATCCCTGACTTTTTCATAACGATTTTCAACATTATCCTCTCTTAATAATGCTTCTCCCTTTTCCACCAATGAAAAAAGATATCGGTGTTCCTCATCCAGCTGTTCAATTCCAAGCAAACAATCTTCTGTAAAATAAAACATATCTTTACACCCTCCTTTGCATTTTGTACGGCATTTTCATACTTAACTTTACCACCAGATAATATAAAT
This sequence comes from uncultured Roseburia sp., assembly GCA_964390485.1. Taxonomy (GTDB): domain Bacteria; phylum Bacillota; class Clostridia; order Lachnospirales; family Lachnospiraceae; genus Roseburia. The sequence continues at coordinate 17,066 of CAYMIS010000033.1, forward strand.
AAATGTTAATGTCAGACCGATTCCAAATAACATCAGACCAAAGGAAAGACTTCGTCCAATAATCATATTATTTTCTTTTAACTCTTCACTTCGCACCGCCATAATATGCACATAATCTTTATTTGTAGGATTCTGTCTGCCCCAGGTATGGTTACGCAGTTTTTGGAAAAAATTTAATACTTTGCCAATTGCCTGGGTAATTGCATTTCCCTCCGGCAGTTCATGGGGTAATGGTGTATCACGATATATACTTTTCCGAAGGCTGACCACAACTATATCTAAAAAACTATCTAAAATTCTACAAACCACTGCACAAATAAAAGGTAAAAACTTTAACAATACCGGTCGGTACAGTAATTCCTCCATATCCAGCCATTTCGGCCACTTATCCACATAAGAAGAATCTACAGGGTTCATCAAAAGCTTACGAATTACAAATACATAAACCAATGCTCCGATTAGAATCGAGATAACTGCACCAGAAAGATTTGTAAAAGTAAAATAATGCACTGCATGTCCTGCTTTTTCCAAATGCATAAAGGACTGCCCTAATTCTGCTGCCTTATCCATTATCTGATGCGGGAATAATCCCCATACAAAAAGTACCAGAGCACTTAAAGTCAGAGCAAATCCACTTCCCCCATTCATATATTTTTTCATATTATCAAACTTACGCTGTTTCACAAGGTCTTCATTCTTTTCCACAAAAACAGCAACAAACAGCTTTGTCATATAGGCTACGGTAAGTCCGCCACTAAAAAGGAAAACATACTCTACTGCCTGTAACAGCATTCCGCCACCATATTCTACAATACTTTCATGTAGTAGTGTTTTACTGATATATCCGCCAAATAATGGGATTCCTCCGATTGCCAGTGCCCCCACCAGAAAAATTACTTTTAATAAAGGCTTCTTTCGGCCAAAGCCCCGAATATCATTCAGATTCAAAGCATGGGTATTCATAAAAATTACTCCGGCTGTCATAAAAAGTACCAGCTTAATCAGAGAATGATTTATCATATGTAAAAACGTTCCATGAACTGCCAATGCATTTTCCTCTGCCAGCAGCCCCTGCATTCCAACGCCCACCAGAATAAAGCCAATCTGCGACATGGAAGAGCAAGCCAGCGTCCGCTTTAAATCAATGGAAAATACAGCCAGCAAAGCCCCGCCAAACATGGTAAGTACTCCAATCATAAGAACCAGCATTCCCCAGTTCTCATCATATAAAAACAAATTGCTGCTTATCACAATAATTCCAAAAATACCGGTTTTAGTTAAAATACCGGAAAGCAATGCTGAAGCCGGTGCCGGTGCAACCGGATGGGCCTTAGGCAGCCAGATGTGCAGTGGAAATGCTCCGGCTTTTGCTCCAAAGCCAATAAACAGACATATACCTGCTGCATACAACATTTCCCTATTCTCACAACCCTTTGCCAGCAAAAGAAGCTTTGAAATTTCCAGTGTACCAAGTTCATGATATAACAGGAAAATTCCCATCAGCATCACAAGGCCACCTATTAATGCCACCGCCAGATAAGTTGCCGCTGCCCGAAGTGATGCTTTGTTTTCCTCCTGGGCTACCCAGACATAAGAGGTAAGGGACATCATTTCAAAGAAAATAAAAGTAGTAAATAAATCTGCAGATAAAAATACCCCTAGCGTTGCCACAAAGGTCAGCCAGAAAAACAGATAAAACCGGCCCTTATGCTCCTGATGGCACATATATTCCTTTGCAAGTAGCCCTGTCATCAGCCACATAAATATCGCAATCAATGCATAAATTAACCGGAATCCATCCAGTGTAAACCGCAGTCCAAAACCGCAGATTTCCGGTATATAAATTTCTACTCCCAATAAACTCTCCAACATATCCTGCCTCCTACCGGCTGTTACAAATTTTTCTTAATGCTGTCTTACACTGCACCTTTAGCCTGATGCCTTTAATTCATTACTGAGACAACTGCTTCTAAAGCCTCTGTGAAAGGACTAGGATGTAAGCCAATCACAAACATTACTATTACAAATATTCCAAGGGGCAAAAGCATAAGCCAGTTGGGATCTTTACACTCCGTAATTGACCCATAATCAAAATCCTTTCCCGGAAAAAATGCCCTCACAATAATTGTCATCATATAAATAGCTGTCAAAAGCGCAGAAATAATCAGCGCTGCCACACCTACATAAGCAAACACATCTCCACTGGCAACAGCCGCCTTTGCCAGATTCCATTTACCAATAAACCCGCAAAGTCCCGGAACTCCCATAAGTGCCATCCCGGAAATTGCAAAGGCTAAAAATACCAAAGGCATTTTTCTTCCCATGCCGTTTAACTCATGAATATAATTTTTTCCGGTTTTATAAATCACTGCCCCTGCACAGAAAAATGCACAGATTTTCATCACCGCATGGCAGATCATATGACTTAATGCTCCCTGTAATCCAAGAGGTGTCATCAACACTACACCAAACAAAATGTAGGAAAGATTGCTGACCGTTGACCAGGCAAGTCTTCGTTTGATGTGGGTTTCTTTTAATGCCCTGCTGCATCCGAAAACGATTGTAAAAATAATCATTGCCATTAATACCTTCTGCGCCCAGCTTCCACGAAGTAATTCTGTTCCAAAGCTGTAATAAGTCACACGAATGGTTGCAAAGGCTCCTGCTTTTACGACAGCTACCGCATGAAGTAGCGCTGTTACTGGCGTCGGTGCCGCTCCTGCCTTTGGCAGCCAGTGAGAAAATGGCATCATTGCCGCTTTTACACTAAATCCACAGAAACACAGCACATAAATAACATATAACAAATCTATTCTGTCCCCAAGCTTTGTCATATCAATCACTCCACCGGGAACAAAATTTGAGGTTGTTCCGTAGGTTAAAACAAAAATCATTCCAATAAAGGCAAAGGCTGCTCCTCCAAGGGAATAATATAAATATGTCCGACTGGCTAAAATCGCCTCTCGTGAAAGGGTATGTATCACCAACGGGAAAGTTACCAAAGTAAGCATTTCATAGAAGAAATATAAAGTTACAATATCCTCTGCCAGTGCAATACCTAAAGTAACACCATAGGTTATGGTATAAAAGATAAAAAACATCTTCTCCCGTTCTTCATGCTTCATATATTCAAATGAATATAAAGTTGCAAGCGGCCACAGGGTTGAAAGAATTCCTGCAAAAACCCTTCCTACACCATCCAGACGAAAACTGATACTTAAATTTCCGGTAAAACGAAACAGGGTAAAGGCATCTGTCGGCGGATTTAAAATCAGTGCAAACACCAGACAGGAAGTAAACAATACCACTATCTCATTATATATAGACATCTGTCTTTTATTTTTAAAAGGAATTACTGAAATCAATCCGCCTCCTATCATTGGAAGCAAAATTGCAATTACCATCATATATGCCTTCATATTTCCCACACATTCTGCCGTATTCTCCGGCTTATTTGTTTATTCGTAAAAAGTTATTTTATCCCTTCCCATCCGAAGCAAAACTCCTGACAGCGTTCTTCTGCCATATCATAATTCTATGGCATCAGCATTCTGCCAATCTCACTGACATAATTCACGACTGGATTTGGCAAAACACCAAGCATGACTGCAAATGCCACTAATATAAAGAGCATTGCTGACATCTTATCTATTTTTTCCTTTGATTTCTCTGCCTTTGTACCCTTTTCTGTCACTATCCCATTTGGGATATCAAATTCTTTTCCAGGAAAGAATCCCTGCATGGTAACCGGCAGCAGATATCCGGCGGTTAAAAGTGCGCTGATTAACAGCACCACCGGTCCAAGATAGGAAAATACACCAACCTCTGTCTTCAATGCTCCCAGTGCTAAATACCACTTGCTGATAAAACCGCTTGTTGGCGGAATACCGATTAATGCAAGAGAAGCAAAAGTGTAACACCAAAGAGTAAACGGCATCTTTTTTCCAATTCCCCGATACGCATCCACTTTTGTTTCTCCGGTACGGAAAATGAAAATTCCTGCCGTTAAAAACAATGCACATTTTATAAAAGCATGACATACGGTATGAAGCAGTGCTCCCGTCATACCCTCTGCAGAAAGCAGCGACATTCCAAATAAAATATAGGAAACCTGACTTACAGTAGAATAAGCCAGACGCTTCTTGAATACCTTCTCCCGGTAAGCAAGCATGGAACCCATAAATATCGTAATAAGGGTTAAAATTATCCATACTGTCTGTACCCAGCTTCCCCGGATAAAATCAGCTCCAAATATGTAGAAAATTACGCGGGTAATAGAAAGTACACCACTTTTTACAATAATGGAAGAAAGTACTGCTGAAGCAGGTGCCGGAGCTGCCGGATGAGCCGTTGGAAGCCATGCATGCAATGGAAACAAGCCGGCTTTTGCACCAAAACCAATAATCATACACATGGCTGCAATCTGTAAAATCCCCTGATTTTCCTCTGCCAGTAGCTGATTTAGCGTTCCACCGGCAGTAAAGGTTAAAGTGTCACAATTTTGATACAGGAAAAATATTGCAAACAGGGACAAATATGCCCCACATACGGAGTAAAACAGATACTTTAATCCCGCCATAATTGCTTCTTTTGTTCCGGTATGCATTACAAGAGGCATTGCGGTTAATGTCATCAATTCATAAAAAAGATACAACGTTATCAGATTTCCCGCAAAATCCTGTGCCACTAATACACCATATACCACCAGATAAAACCCAAAAAATCTTTTTTCTTCCCCTTCATGCTCCATATACAGGAAAGAATAGATTCCCGCTGCCAGCCATACAATGCTTAAAAATGTCACAAACAATCTGCCCAATGCATCAATATGAAAATATATCGGCAGATTCTCCATCAGATAAAAAAGTATCAGACTTTTCTCTCCGGACCATGCCGCATATAACGCTGCTGCCACCGACAGTATCAGTACACTGCCGGATAAGAGTTGTATTCTTTTTCGCTTCTTTTCATCATAAGAAACAATTGCTTTTTCCTTCGCTCTTATATGGTCTAAAAACGAAGAAACCAGCATACCTATTCCAGTTACAATCGGTAGAATCATCGGAAGCAGAAGTAAGCTGTCCATAATTAGTAACCAAACCTTTCTGTTACCTGTTGCGCAGGTACAAATATTTAATCCTCTGTCAAATTACAGCTGCTAGGAAAACATTCCCAGTCCCTGTTCAATCATTTCAATGATAGGCTCTGAGTTTAATCCCAATACCAGATTTAACAGGATAAAACCAACTAATGCATAGGCTTTCCATGGTTGCATTTTAATTGTAATTGTTTTACCATCCTTAGCATAATGCTTTACTCTGTTTGCCGGTGTATAAATACGAATCACTGTCTTCATAAAGTAAATCGCATTTAAAATGGTACTAATCGCCAATGCAATTAATGTCAAAAGCATTTTCCGATTGCTTTCCATAGCTGCCTGGGCAAACAAAATCTTTGAAATAAAACCGGAAAACATCGGAAATCCCACCATGGATAATGCTCCTACAGAAAAAGCCACACCTGCTATCTTATTGCGGTATCCTGCCCCGGAAAGCTGTAAGAATTCCTTGCTTCCGCCGGAAGCTTCCGAAAGCCCTGAAAATGCGATAAACAGCAATGATTTTGTCGCCGCATGGGATACCACATGGTAGATGCTTGCTACAATTCCCGCCGTTGTTCCAAGACCAAATCCCATGTAAATATAGCCAATCTGGGCAACGGAGGAATAGGCAATCATCCTTCGTATATCATGCTCCCGTATAGCGCTTAATGACCCCATAATCATTCCGGCAATACCAAACACAAACAGTACATTGATAACCTTACTCTCCCGTACAATATCCATCCCCATTACACGATAAAAAATCTTTACCAGAAGAAAAATATATCCCTTAGATACTAACGAAGACAATATCGCTGCTGAGGATACGGTAGAATAGCCATAAGCATCCGGCAGCCAGCTATGGAACGGATATAATGCACTTTTAATTGCCAGTCCTACAGACATTAAGCCTAAGGACACAAGAAGCGGAATATGATACTCTCCACTTGCCTGAAGCAGCAGCACCTGCTCTTTGATATTGCTCATCAAAAGATGTCCGGTTAAATCATATAAAAAACAAATTCCCAACAGCAGCATACCGGAACCTAAAAGACTCATAATCATATAACGGGTTGCTGCTTCAATCGTCCGCCCTGTCTGGCGAATCATAATTAATCCGCAGGCTGATATAGTATTAATCTCTACAAATACATAAGCAGTAAAAATATCATTGGTATAAATCAATGCCAATAATGAGCATAACAGCAGATTTACCATTACATAATAGAGATTCTCCTTTGACGGTTCAATCTCCCTTGCTCTCTCATGAACGCCGCCAAGCATACAAAGCAGCATAACAATGCAGAAAAAACACGCCATGGATGCCTCTAATACGCCAACCCTGATTTCATTTCCCCAGGGTGCCGGAAAATGCCCCATCATATACACATAAGGCTCTCCACTCGCTAATACAAAAAACAAAACTGCCAAAGACATTATGCCAATTACAGTAATCAACACAGAATTCAGTACCTTTGCTTTTTTTCCACTTAAAACCGTGGAGATTGGTCCCGAAAACAGGGACAGCAAAATAGTGATAAAGGGAAAATTCTGTACAAACTCCATTATCTTCCCTCCTTTTCAAGCATTGTAGATATCTCGTCCAAATCCAGGGTATGATATCTCTGATACAAGCGTATCGTTAATGACAGCATAATAGCCGTAACAGAAACCGATACAACAATACCTGTCAGAACCAGTCCGCTGGGAATCGGATTAATATATGCCTCTACACGCTGCACCCCATCCACCACAATCGGTGCTTTCCTGCCGGATATGTAACCCTTTAATGCCAGAAACAGATACATGGACGTGTCCATAATATTTAACCCGATAATTTTTTTTATTAAGTTCTTCTGTAAAAGCAGATTAGAAAATCCGATGCCAAATAAAATCATCGCAACTGCTTCTTCATAGTTGTTTAAGAAATTCGAAAAATCCACTTAGTAGCCTCCCTTTCGGAACATTACATAAAAGGTATACATGGTTCCCGCAACCACCGTTCCGACACAAATATTTAAAATCAGAATCAACCCACTGCTTAATATTGCGCCCGGTGTACCAAGGGGTATCACGCTTTCCATATGATTAGCTCCCGTATAAAAAGAATAGCTCTTAGCCAGACAATAACATCCCAATGCACATACACTTAGCTTTTTGTAGGTCTTTGCAGTAAAAAAACGTTCTGTTTTTGCAAAACCAAAAGCATTCAGATATAAAATTAGTCCTGCACCAATAATTGCTCCTCCGGAAAAACCGCCTCCCGGTCCTAAATGTCCCCCAAGAATTACATAGATTCCAAAAATAAAAATTGGTGGAACAAGAATCCGGGCTGCTGTCTGTAAAATTACATCATTTTTCGGTTCATGAAGACGGTCACTTTCCTCTGCATCACTTCCGTCCTCTCTTTTCTTATCTTTCCGCAAAAGAATCAAAACCGTACAGGTAGCAATAAACAATACATGGGACTCTCCTAAAGTATCAAAGGCACGATAATCTAAAATCATTCCCGTTACAATATTCACTGCTCCTGTTTCCTGTAAACCACTCTCTATATAACGCTCTGCCACCTCATTATTTACCGGATTCTCTGCATCTCCATAAGTTGGCAGATAGGATACCGCAATCAATAACATAACCACAAGAAAAATACAAAAACAAATACTAAACACACGGTAAAGATTCTTAAATACCTTTACTTCTATATTATGCTCCACATCAAATATCCTCTCATGAAGCATCCTTTTTTCTTTCTTACGTTCTGTTACCGTCTTTATATCCTCATGAAATTCCTCCTGAGGCTTCATTTCCACTTCACCTAAATAGGCATCCTTTGTTCCATCCAGCCACTGCTTCAAACGATAGGAAATTGTTTTTTCATACTGACTCTTTGAAATTTTTCTGCTCATTCTGCTCCTCCTTTTCCTCCTCGGTCGTCTTCATGGCATGAATTTTCTTTAAAGTAATAAAGAAAAGCACTGTTGTAATACCAGCTCCGACTGCTGCTTCCGTAATTGCCAAATCAGGAGATTCCAAAAGAATCCAGATAATTGCCATTACAAGACTATAGGACATGAAAATCAAAATAGAATTCAACAGATTTTTGGAAAGACTTGCAAAAATTGCACAGACTACTAAAAACCCCAACAATATATTTGTAAATATCTGCATACCCCAACTCCTCTTATTTTTCTGCTCTTTTATTCTTCTTCACCCTTTTTTCTTTTGCCAACTCCTCTAAGCTTAAGGAACGATAATGTTTTTCCTTTTCTTCATCCGTTGTAACCTCAAGGCGCGCCAGCAGATGAGAGGCCGTAGGTGAAGAAAACCACAAAAAAGCCACTACAAAAAACATTTTTAAAGATGTCATATTAAAACCCTTCATAATAATAAGACCTAACATAGAACAGCCGATTCCAAGGGTATCTCCTAATGCTGCCGCATGCATACGGTTCAATACATATTTAAACCGGAACACTCCAACCATCTCAAGCAGAAAAATACTGACTCCGCAGAGGATAAAAAAAGCCCCCAGAAAAAAACGAATCCATTCAATGACCTCCATCCTTTTTGCCCTCCTTGTTCCCCTCTTCTTTCTTCTCCAGATACACTCCCATATAAACTTTAGTAATCACTATTACAGCCAGGAAACTTATCATGGCATAGATAAGACAAATATCCACCAGATATCCCTCTCCCAGCATAAATGCCAGTATTGCAATAATCACAATAACCAATGTTCCCATCATATTTACTGATACAACTCTATCAGCAATTCTTGGTCCGATAATGGCTCTTGCCAGACAGATTACTACTAAAACTGCCAATATAATTAACACCCCTGTCAAAAAATACTGGTATGCCAATGTAAGACCAGCAATTCCGCTTCCCATAAAATATTCCTGCCTTTCTCTTTTACCGATTATGATTTACCTGACTTTTCTTCTATCTCCGTAAGCATTTTTACAAACACAGACTCATTCATTCCCTCTGCCATATCTTCGTCTAAGCAATGCACCACATATTCCTGTCCTTCTAATGTTACAGTAATCGTTCCCGGTGTCATGGTAATAGCATTTGCAAGAAATGCTTTTGCTGTTTTTGATTCCAATTCTGAGGAAAAACTAACCAGCACCGGTTCCGGCTCCTCCTTCTCAGATAAAATCAGATGAATCACTGCCAGATTGGCTTTCACTATCTCAATAATGAGCACAAAAATATAGCGAATTATCCGAAAGATATTTCGATAAACATTTCGTTCCTTCGCTATACTGTAATCCATAAATTTACAGGTAAATGCCAGCACTGCTGCTGCAATTACCACTCCGAACATGCAAATTTCCACTGTAATATTCCCATTAAAAACCAGCCACAATACAAAATATAACAGATACATATCCCTCTTTTCCTCCTGTCCACATACTAAAAATTATAGTACTTTTATATCACAATGTCTATCTTCAAACCGAATTTTTCGTCACATTTTTACAATTTTCTTTGTTTTTTCTTACAATTTTATATTTTTTGCCAAATTTCAAAAAAGCAGCCCTCTCTTTCGAGAAAGCTGCCATTTCTTCTTTCATAAAATATTATTTTTTAATTAACATTCCTATCTTTACGATAAGAAAACTGTAATTTACAACTTCAACAATGTCTGAATTGCCTGCTCCTGAATTATTAGCTGCCCATGCTCTTTTAAATAGGTAATCTGCAATTCCTCTGCAAAATGTGCATCATCAAATTCTACGGATGCAAATGCCAGCGGACGAAGCTCCTCCTTAGAAAAATTCACAAAATCCATTAAAAGATAATAATTTCCTTCTAATTTGTATAATGCATTTTCCGGAAGACGTTCCTGTCCCTGAAATAAGTTAGAAAACCGAATAACATCATCTAGTTTTGAAAAAATAAGTCCAAAAGGCATTGCCTCCTTATAAACTTCCGTATCCGGGTCAACTTCATCAAAAACAGAATTTTCTTCTGCATCAGCTTCTTTAAATCCCTTTAGAAATTCATCAATTTTCTGTTTCTTCTCCTCCAGATTCATCTCATGAAATTCTTTCATCTTATCCGGATGCATCTGGCTCATTAAATGGTTAACTGTATCCACAAGACTTTTAAAATTACTCTCCGTATCACCACCAAAGGTAATTGCCATACTATGATCCTGTAACAATTCTGCCCTCACCATCGGTGAAATTCCATCCAGACTGATGTTTTCATGCTCTTCCACCAGTTCTAATACTTCCTTCATAAACTTCTGTGTTGTTTCTGTATTACCAATAATATCATCAATCGAAAAGCCCATTTCTGAAATCTCCTGCTCAGAAAGAGCGCAACGAATCTGATTATCCTTTAATCTTCTAATTTCCATATGTATTACCTGCACTTTCCCCAAAAAAGGTTATCTTTTATATTAACTTATTTTAAAAGATACGTCTAGGAACATTATCCTATTTTTTCTAGCTTTTGTAAATAGGATAATACTAACGGTTCTGGCATCTTTTTTCATTATTTTCACTTTTTTTAGTCATTTCGAACATTAACTCACACTTTTTCTTTTTGAGTCCGCTATGTGACCGCCGTGTTACCATTTCTTTTTAATATAAATAAGTGTGGCATTCCTAATACCACAAAATATAGATTCAAACGTTACGTTGGAGGGAAATGAGATGAAGAAAAAATTAGCATCCGCTGCTCTTGCAGCATCACTTGTCGGTGTAGTCTTTGTTGGGGGAACATTAGCCTACTTCACCGACTCCGATTCAGCAACTAATACCATTACCACTGGAAAAGTTGATATTTCTATTTGGGAAGGCACAAAGGACAACCGCATTCAGTCTTTAGAATTTTTAAATGTAATGCCAGGTGACACTTTAACAGTAAATCCTACTATCACAATCGAAGAGGGTTCTGCTGATTCTTATTTAAGATTTGCATTAGATATTGCCAGCACCAGCGATACTGCCTTAACAGATACACAGTTAGCAGGAATTTATGATTTAATTGATGACCAGATGATAGCAAACGGCTGGATTTACAGCGACTTAACCGATTATTACTATTATCAGACTCCGGTGGAAAATGCCGGCTCTCCTGTTGGTGATTATAACATTTTCAGTGAAATCAATGTTCCTACTGAATGGGGCAACGAATACGCAGATTTAGGATTTACCATGAGCTTTACAGCAGAAGCAATTCAGGGCAAAAACTTTACACCATACCGCAATTCTGATAATGTAATTTACGCATGGTATGAAACCGAAGCACCTGCTGAACGCACAGAAGCTGGGATTATTGCCGATGGAACAGCTTTAACTCTTACTGCTGATGAAAACGGAAACGTTACTCTTCCAGCCTCCGCAGAAGGTACTGACGGCTGGTATGATGCAACATCCCATATCTGCTATACCTCCGGTGCAACAGTTGCCCTTGATGCAATCGTTGAAGGAAGTACTTTTACAAGCATGGATGTAGAGGTTGTTACACCAAACAAGGTTTCTTACTATTTACCGGGAAATGTTGCTTTAACAGCTGACCAGATGGATGGCGAATTTACTTCTATCGTTCTTCCGGTTCTTGCCTATGGTTCTGAAAAACAGACCGATTGCTATGTAAGCTTACGTGCACTTGCACCAAGTGTAGAAGGCTATCAGACAGGTGACATTTACAGTACTTACCGTACCTCTACAACTCCTTATGTTGACGGTTTATACTGCATGTACACCAACAAAAGCGGCTCTATGATTACTATGTATTCTGTAAAAAATGATGGTACCTCTTCTTTATTTGCAGATAAAAACTCTTATAATGAAAGTAAGCTTTCTTTCATTTTCCACTATGTAGAAGCTACTGAATAAGCACACTACTTTTACCAGACATTTCTATGGTGAAAGAAAATAAGGGGCTGTTGCAAAATCATATTAAAAAATCCCCTGTCATAATTGGTATTATCACAAGGTTATACCATTCGCATTTATTCTTTCGACAAATAAAAATTCAGCGAGCGATGTCAAAAACCTTGAAAT
>CAYMIS010000034.1:0-29102 GCA_964390485.1 uncultured Roseburia sp.
AGCACGACCTTGCCAAGGTCGGGGCCGCGGGTTCGAGTCCCGTCTCGCGCTCTTTTTATTTTAAAAGACATCCGAAAGGGTGTCTTTTTTGCTTCATAGAAATTTTCGTAAACTCCCATGAACTAAAACTTCCTGCTCTACCATCATTCTTTTATACATTTTCCCTAAATACTTTACATTTTCCTTGCCATTCCATATGTTTTTTCCTATAATTATAGAGAAAAGGTAAAACTACAACCCCTATTAATAATACATACATTTAACTTTATAGAATTTTACTTTAGACATGGAGGTCTGGTTATGGACAGAAAACACAAGACAATACTAATTGTGGGGAATTCCACTGCAAAATACGAAAAACTATGCTCCATATTAGATAACAGTTATCAATTAGTTCCTGCCGCTACCGGTGCAGAAGCTATTTCTTATCTGAATAACAACCCATTGAACCCTGACTTAATTCTCGCATCCTATCAAATGCCGGTTATTAATGGGCTCGAACTTTTACAGGCACTAAAAGAATCGCCGATTTTCAACAACATCCCTTTTATTCTTACTTTTGATGAAGTGGATAACGAAGGTATTTCCCGTTCCATCGCATCCGGTGTTGATGAAGTTCTTATCTACCCACTTGTAAGTGATATCGTACAAAAAAGAGTCAGCAACTGTATCAAACTCAATCCGGTAGCTCACTACAAAAACATTATGGAAAAGGTTGTCGAGAACGAAGTTGACCGCTGCAGTAAAGAATTAGGTGTATGTACCTGTTCAATTTGTAGAAACGATTTAATCTGTCTTAGTTTAAATCTTCTTCCTACCAAATATGTCAACACAGATAAAGGTGAACTTTTTTCTAAATTAGACAAACTCTCCGGTAATTTTCAGGCAAAGGTGCTTTCTGCAATTGCAACCGCATCCGAAACTGTGAAAAAAACCCCTAGACATCCAAAAAACAATCGCTAAAAATATATCTGACTACCTGGCTTTGATTTTTACAGCACTATTATGCTTGTAAATGTTTCTCTGTCCAGGTAGTCTTTTTACTTGCACACTTTTAAAAATTTGTCTATAATTATCTTTACATCCGGCAGTACGTCCGGATGTAATTAGTTTTCCCAAGCATTAGAAAGGCATGGTTACATATGAACAAAAAAGATATATTAGAACTGAAACGACGCTTCAAAAAAGACGCCTGTACTTTTACAAGAATGTGTGGCTGTTATGTTGACGCAGACCACAATAAAGTTACGAAAATCGGAGAAACCTTTTTAAATCTGGAGGACGAAGAATTTTTTAAATATCTGGATATTACCAAAAAAGTCCTTTCCGGAACAATTGGAAATAATCTTTTGGAATTAGAGTTTCCACTGGCAGAAGAAGCAGCCGGTGGCAGACAGCAGTTTTTGATGGGTCTTCGTGAAAGCAGATTAAAAAACGATGATTTACTGGATACTTTCTATGACTTAGTAATTGACAGCTATGATTATGTTGGAAACTATTTGATTCTTGTTTTCCATGATGCCTATGATGTCATTACCAAAACAACGGATAATGATAAGTTAGATGAATCCGAAGAAGTTTATGAATATCTGCTTTGTGCTATCTGTCCGGTAAATCTTACTAAGCCGGGACTTGGCTACTTAGAGGATGATAACCGCATCGGACCTCGTATCCGCGACTGGGTGGTAGGTGCTCCGGATACCGGATTTGTTTTCCCAGCCTTTACAGACAGAAGCTCTGATATTCATTCTGTCATGTTCTATACCAGAGATACCAAAACTCCTCATTCTGAGTTTATGGAATCCGGTCTTGGATGCGGCTCTAAATTGACTGCTACCGAGAAAAAGCTTACTTTCCAGAGTATTGTTAAAGACGTTATCGGTGAGAATGACGAGGAAAGCGAAGCACTTTATATGGATATTCAGGAAAACATCAATGATATGATTGAAATTCCGGTAGAAGAAAATGTAGAGCCGGAACCGGTTATTTTAACAGCTAATGTTATCAAAAATGTTTTAACCGAAAGCGGACTGACAGAAGAACAGACTGCTGTTATCGAAAGTGTTTATGAAGAAACCTTCGGTGAAGATTTACCTACCGCAGAGTTTTTGGTTGAACCTAAACTGGTAGAAGCAAATGCCAGAAGAAAAGAAAAATTAGAACTAATCGAACAGGTCAGCAACTTAAAACAACAGTTAGAAGAGACCCGCTCTCTTCCAGTTACTGACAATGGTGACGATGTTCCGGAAGTGAAAACCTATGACGTCATCCTTCGTGTAAAACCAGAAAAGGTAGGACAGATTCATTCCGAAACCATTAACGGACAACGCTGTCTCGTAATTCCAATGGATGAAAATGAACATGCAGCTGTTAATGGGGTAAACACTACCGTATAATTCAAAAAACAGGGACGCAGCCTAAATTTCGAAATCGGGGGACGCATCTTGTAAGATGCGTCCCCCGATTTCGAAATTTAGGCTGCGTCCCTGTTTTTCAGAATTTAGGCTGCGTCCCTAGATTTTACTTTAATGGATATTTGTCTGTTAATGTTTTTACGATTGCTTTTGCTTTATCAACGGCTGCTTCGCCTTCTTTGATTAACATAGCAATTGCTTCTGCAACCTGATCCATATCCTCTGTGTTTAATCCACGGGATGTTACCGCTGGTGTTCCAAGACGGATACCACTTGTAACAAACGGAGATTTTGGGTCATTAGGAATGGTATTCTTATTACATGTAATATTCGCTGCATCTAATAATTTTTCTACTTCTTTTCCTGTTAATTCAAAGTTTGTAAGGTCAACTAACATTAAGTGGTTGTCTGTACCACCGGAAACAATCTTAATACCTCTGTTCATCAGACCTTTGCAAAGTGCCTGTGCATTGTCAATGATGTTCTGCTGATACTGCTTAAATTCCGGCTGAAGAGCTTCTTTAAAGCAAACTGCTTTTGCTGCGATTACATGCATTAAAGGACCACCCTGAATACCTGGGAAGATTGCTTTATTGAAGTTGTATTTGTCAGCTGCTTCCTGATTGCAAAGAATCATACCACCACGAGGTCCACGAAGTGTTTTGTGTGTTGTTGTTGTAACAACATCTGCATAAGGAATTGGGCTCGGATGAAGTCCTGCTGCAACAAGACCAGCAATATGCGCCATATCTACCATTAATACTGCGCCACAGGCATCTGCAATTTCACGGAATTTCTTGAAATCAATTGTTCTTGCATAAGCTGAAGCACCAGCGATAATCATCTTTGGTTTGCATTCCATAGCAATTTTCATAACTTCATCATAATCGATGAATCCTTCATCATTTACTCCGTAAGGAACAATATTGAAATATTTTCCAGAGAAGTTTACAGGTGAACCATGTGTTAAATGTCCGCCATGATCTAAGTTCATACCCATAACAGTATCGCCCGGCTCTAAGATTGCAAACTGAACTGCCATGTTTGCCTGTGCTCCGGAGTGTGGCTGTACATTTACATAATCGCATCCGAATACTTCTTTCGCTCTTTCTCTTGCTAATTCTTCTACAACGTCTACACAGTCACATCCGCCATAATATCTTTTTCCCGGATAACCTTCTGCGTATTTATTTGTCATAACACTTCCCATTGCTGATATAACTGCCGGGCTTACCCAGTTTTCTGATGCAATCAGCTCAATGTGGCTGTTCTGTCTTTCAAATTCATCGGTAATGGCCTGTGCCACTTCCATATCAACTGCCTGAATATCCTCTAATGTGTACATCTCTTCCTCCTATTAATACTGTCTTTCTACGAAAAACATTTGTCTTTCTAAACATTATGGTTTTCATTATATATGACTTTACCTGCGAAATCAATTCAATTTTAATAATTAGCTATAATAAATATTTATGCAACATATAAGTGTTACAGATAAAACCTTCCTACAAACCATATCATCCCCAGCTGCACAAAGAATATAAACGGCATTCCTATTACAAAATACCAGTGTTTTGTCTTATGACGGAATATATACATCCCCGCCCAGGTTCCGACACTTCCCCCCAGCAGGCAACAGAAGAAAAGGGACTTTTCTGAAATCCGCCAGGCTTTTCGCTTTGCCTTTGCTTTATCAATTCCCATCATTAAAAAGCCTATTACATTTATTACCATCACATATAAATAAACAAACTGCATCTGTTCCACCTCTTGACATTTTTTAACACATCCGTTCCCCAGCTATAGTTCCATTTTTTTGAAAAAACCGCTGCCTTTCCCTAAGCATTCTCTTCAAAATTTGAACAAAAGTGTGCTTCGCACACTCTCTCGTTCCAGTTTCTGATATAGCACAGCTTTTGTTCCGCGCGCGTAGCTGCGCATCCTGCCGGAGGCTTTTGATTCATAGGAATTTACGAAAATTCCTATGAATCAAAGAAGCCCGTCAGATACAACACCTGACGGGCTTCTTCCTATTCTGTTCTTATGTCAAATAAGATTTATGCTTCTTCTTTTTTAGCGAAACGAACCTTTAAAACATACCACAGCTCTGTTGCAATACAAACGGATGAGTAAGAACCACATACTAAGCCTGCCATCAATGGAAGGGCAAAATCACGAATGGATGATACCCCTAATACATAAAGCATGGCAACCATGATAAAGGTTGTAATAGAAGTATTAATTGTTCTTGATAAAGTCTGTGTTAAGCTTCGGTTTGCAACATCTGCCAGTACTTCCGGTGTCTGTTTTACATTAAGTTTAGAAAGGTTTTCACGGATACGGTCGAAAATAACGATAGTATCGTTGATAGAATAACCAATAATCGTAAGCATACATGCAATAAAGGTATTTCCTACGGAAATTCTGATAATTGCATATACACCAAGTACTACTAACACATCATGGGCTAATGCAATAATCGCACTTGCCGCAAAACGAATATCACTAAACCGGAACCAGATATAAATCAACATACAGATACATGATACAACCACCGCAATAATTGCATCTGAACGCATTTCTCCACTAATTGTAGAACTGATACTCTGGGATGTTACATCCTCTTCGGCAATATCAAAGTTCTCTGCCAGCATTGCGTTCATAGCATCACGTTCTTCTAAATTCAAAGTACGTGTCTTAATTGTAATCTGTGTTGTTCCTTCCACTCTGTTTGTCTGAATATTGTTATCTCCTGTTACTTCTGCCACAAGCGGAACAATGTTCTTTTCAATCTCTTCTATTGTATAATCTTTTCCAAAATCTGCTGTTGTAGATGTACCACCTACGAAATCCAGCCCGTAATTAAGACTCTTTCCTTCCGATGCTTTATATGCACCCATTGCAATCAGACCTGCTGCAATAACCACACCTGATATTCCAAAAAAGACTGCTTTCTTTCCAATAAAGTTAATGCTCTTTCTCTCTTTTGCACGGCCATAGAATTTCTCTGACTTAAGACCAAGACCATGTAATGCATAAAGAATCCATCTTGTTACAAATAAAGCTGTAAACATGGAAAGAACAATACCAATCATTAATGTATAGGCAAATCCCTTTACTGTACCAGAACCTAATCCCATAAGTACAACTGCTGCCAATAATGTTGTAATATTACCATCTAAAATAGCAGACATCGCTTTCTGGAAACCAATCTTCATAGAAGACTGAATTGTTTTTCCTGTCGCAATCTCTTCACGAATACGTGAAAATACGATAACGTTGGCATCCACCGCCATACCAATACCAAGGATAATACCTGCAATACCCGGTAAGGTAAGTGTAATTTCAAAAAGATATAAAGTAGCAATCACAAGTTCTGTATAAATTGCAAGGGCCACTGCTGCTGCCACACCCGGAACTGCGTACATAGCAATCATAAATACCATAACAATGATAAGACCAATTGCTGCGGCTTTTAAGCTGCTGGAAATTGCTTCACTTCCTAACTGGGCTCCTACCACAGATGATTCTAATTCCTGTAACTCTAAAGAAAGAGAACCGATACGAATCTGTGTTGCTAAAGTTTCTGCTTCTTCAAAAGTAGCCATACCGGAAATCTGTGCGCTTCCTCCGGTAATTGCTTCTTCTACTGTTGGATAAGTAACAACCTCTCCATCGTAAACAATTGGAAGGGCACTTCCAATATTTGCTGCTGTAACCTCTGCAAAAGTTGCAGAACCTTCATCTGTCAATGTTAATTCAACAACATAGGCATTATTACCATACTGGTCAGTAGTTGATGCTGCCTGGGCATTCGCCACCTGATCACCGGTCATAAATACCGTTCCATCCTCGGTCTGGAACTCTAAAGTACCCGGATTTCCTAACTCTGCTAAAATTGCATTCGCATCTGTAACACCAGGAATCTCAACAGTAATTCTGTCATCACCAACCTGATATACCGCTGTTTCTGTACTATACCCCTCTACACGCTTCTGAAGCTTGTAGATCGTATCATTCATGTCCTCTGCACTTGGATTCTCATCCATAACCTGGTATGTAATGGAAACACCACCGGATAAATCTAATCCAAGTGGAATTGACATTTCTTCCCCAATACCTGTGGATGAAAGAATGATTGATGCATAATAGCCAAGTCCAACTACTGTAGCCAAAACAAGTGCCATTATGACCGCTGCTTTACTTTTTTTCATTGTTTCTTCCTTCCTCTTCCTTAGTCGTTTTCTGCCTGTGCTGCCTTTATCATAATTGCGCATTCTACGCGCTTTTTCTGAAGAGCACATCCAATGTCATACGCATTGTGAATGTCTCCATGAAAATTATAAGAGTTTGCTGCACATCCGCCACTGCAATAGAATTTTGCAAAACAATTACGGCATTTTTCTTTTGCATAAACGTTACAGCATTTGAATTCGTCACAGATATCCTGACGCTTAATTCCTTCATCCACATTTCCCAGTAAAAATGCTTCATTACCAACAAACTGATGACATGGATATAAGTCTCCCCAAGGAGTCACTGCCAGATATTCTGTTCCCGAACCACATCCAGAGAGGCGTTTTGCAACACATGGTCCCCCCTCTAAATCTATCATAAAATGGAAAAAGTTAAAATCATCTCCATTATTATGTCTTTTTACCATCTCAGCTGCAAGATTGTCATACTCTTCATAAAGCTGTGGTAAATCTTCTTCCCGGATTGCATAGTCTTCTGTCGGCTGTGCAACTACCGGCTCTACGGAAATCTGCTTAAAGCCAAGGTCCGCTAAATGCAGTACATCCTTAGAAAAATCAAGATTATGGTGGGTGAAGGTTCCTCTTACATAATATTTGTCCTGATTTCTGCTCTCTGCAAACTTCTGAAATTTTGGTACGATTAAGTCATAGCTTCCTGCTCCTTTACGGAATGGACGCATATGGTCATGTACTTCTTTTCTTCCGTCAATACTCAATACCACGTTTGCCATCTCTTTATTGGCAAACTCCATAATGTCGTCATTTAAAAGAACACCATTGGTTGTTAATGTAAAACGGAAATTCTTGTTGTGGATTTTTTCCTGCTCTCTTCCATAAGCCACTAAATCCTTTACAACCTGCCAGTTCATTAAAGGCTCTCCACCGAAGAAGTCTACCTCTAAGTTTCTTCTCTGACCGGAATTTGCAATCAGAAAATCAAGAGCCTTCTTTCCTGTCTCGTAGGACATTAATGCTCTTCTTCCATGATATTCGCCTTCTTCTGCAAAACAGTAACGACAGGCTAAGTTACAGTCATGGGCAATGTGTAAGCACAGAGCTTTTACAACGGTTGGACGCTTTTTGAAATCCATAATATAATTCTCATAGCTGTCCTTTGTAAATAATACCTCGTCTTTAATCAACTGCTCTACTTCTTCAATTGCTTCTTCTACTTCTGTTTGTCCATATTTTCCAGCTAAAGTATTTACAATCTCTTCCGTGGAGACATTAGCTGTCTCGTCACCTTCCGCCTGTGCTGCATACATTTCGATGACATCATACATCATGTCATCTACAAGATGAATTGCTCCACTGTTCACATCCAGAACAATATCATAGCCGTTGTTCTTATACTGATGAACCACTATAATATTTCCTCACTTTCTATTAATCCATTAAGTTTTCTGAAAGCTGCTTTATTGCATAATTAATTTTCTTCAGCAGACTTTCCCATTTGTTAATTGTATCATCTTTTCCTGTTTCTATCTGATAATACCCTTATAACGTACAAATGACCGCGCGCTGTGCGAACGGTCGTTTGTAAAGGTTCTTATTCAATTTCAGATAAGCTGTTTTACAAATTAGTTGTTTTTGTTTTCGCAGCTCTGATTTCCTACTGTACAGGATGTCTTACAAGCAGACTGGCAGGATGTCTGACATTCGCCACATCCACCTTTTTTAACTGTATTCTGTAATCTTTTCGTATTTAATGTCTTTACGTGTTTCATTGTCTTATTCTCCTTTTCGTCCATTTCACATAATAATATAAATTACTACTACCTCGTAGTATAGCACAAGATAAATCATAAGAAAAGCGTTTTTTTAACTTATCATGCCCCCTGCCATCCCGGAGGCTCCGCAAAGAATCCAGGTAGTAAGCACTTTATCCACTTCTATCTGAAATCCCTGTTTCAAAATTGCCGAAAAAACAACTAATATCAAAAAATAAATGCTGCCTGTTAAAAGGCCCCATAAAAACTTCCGGTCTTTTAATCTTTTCCCTACAAAAATTCCTCCTATTAAGCCGGTAACGACATAGATAACAATCACAGCCGCTTTTACAAACATTTCTCCCAGTTCCATCTTAAATAAAAGAAATGCCAGTATTAACAATAGAATTCCGCTTAATATGTACATAATCAATAGTGCCGCAATTACAGCAACTGCTTTATTTTCTTTTTCATTCCGGGATTTTAATTTATTTTGCAGGCTCATACTTTCCCCTTTTTACATTTATTATATTTTATATATATGAGCCTTGCTTTATTTTTATTCTATGTATCCTGGGTACTTTCTCACAATATAGTTACCCACATACGCATCCTGCACATTGTTTTTAGCAGAAGGTCATGGTATAGAAAGCCTCAAACTGTCCCTTACCTTCTAATCTGTTGTTATACTCACGTTCTTCCAGTGTACCCTTGAAATCCTCTGCATCACATCTTCCATACCATGGTTCGATGCATACAAATGGTGCATTTTTTCCTTCCGGTGACCAGATTGCGAAAAGCGGCGCATCAAATCGAACTGTCACATAACGCCTTCCGTCCGGTGCCACCAGCCCTACTGCACCAGTCTGCTTCCCTTCCACCATATAAGTGCAGCGGTCAAAAAAATCCGGTGTAATTTCTGTTTTTCCATCCACTAATGGTAAAATCAGGTCTTCCTTCAGTGACATTCCTGTATCTAATGTATTTCCATGATGATGCACTTCTTTCAAACCTTCAAAGTAAAGACTGTATCCCCTCTTATCTTCTTCCCCATTCATCGGACAAAGAAAAGCCGGATGTGCACCAATCGAAAAATGCATCTCCTCCTCTGACGGATTACTTACCTTCCATAAAACCTTTACTTCGTTTCCTTTTAATTCATAGCCAATTTCCAAAACAAATGGAAATGGATATTTTTCTAAAGTTTCTTCCGTTGACTTTAAGGAAAACCAGATACCATTTTCTTCCTGCCGCACCATAGCATGCTCCATATCTCTCGCAAAACCATGCTGTCCCATTGGATAGGTTTTTCCCTGATAATGATACTCTTTATTTTTTAAGCTTCCTACAAAAGGAAATAATACCGGTGAAGTTCTTCCCCAATATTTACTATCTCCATACCACATATATTCCTTGTCCTCTGACTTGGAACGAACGGATTTTATTTCTGCACCGAAAGAATTAATTTCTACTCTAAGTGCTTCATTTTCTAATACATAACGCATAATTTTATCTCCCCTAATTTATTTTCATACTGTCACTGTGATTTAATACAGTTGTGCTGTACAAAAACAAAATTGTATCATATTCTGTGGTACCTAGCAATTCCAAAAAATAATCTTCCGAAATATAACGTAAGTCCACCATCATTACCTCATCATAGGACTCTAACAAAAGAGGGGCTATACTGCTGCCGAAGGAATCCCTGAACATAAGCATTCTCTTTCCATTCCCCTTTTCCGGATTCTTTATCTTAAGCATCGCCCTTGCTCCACCCAGATAAAAATCATAAGCATCTGTTCCCTCCAGCTTATCCGGCTGATAAACAGTGGTTTCTGTTTCCTTTTCATAGTCATAAACACGGGCATTTTCAATCCTGCTATTTGTCAGGTATTGTAACTGCTCCGGCTTTGTCACAAAGGCAGAAGAACCGGCATAACCGCCATAAAACTCTGCCGCCAGTTTTGTTTCCTTCTCCCCCCCAGCCTTCGTGATTTCTTCTTTCATTTGCAGCAGAAGTTCTTCTGCCACATCCTCAATGCATTCCTGTTTCCAATGTAAATCCGTCCGGTAATAATCAGATATTTCCAATAAGGGATAAATATTAATATAAGATATTTCCTGCATATTTTCCTGCATCAGCTTATTTAACTGCTCATAATCATAGCTTGGATATCCATGCTCCTCTGCCATAAAATAATTTTTATCAGGAATCACTGCATAATAAGCTTCTGTCTCCGGAAAATTTTCCTGCCGGATTCTAGAAAAAGCTTCTGCCGCCCGGATGATATTCTTCTCATTTAACTTTGCATCCAGCTTATAAATTCCATCCTCAATCCGATAATAATCGTTACTGTCTGATTTTCGAAAGACCTTTGTTTCAGACTCAGCCTTTATTGTACGAAACAGCTCCCGTCCCGCAAACTGCTCTAAAAAATAGGTTTCCAAATCCTTCATATAATTTCCATTCATAATACTTGCTATGGAAAACTTGGGCTTATCTGCAAGTGTCCGACGTTCTTTTTGGGAAACTGCAATGTCCGGCAGAAAAATTCCAGCGAAGCAAAAGCCCAGTAAAAAAAGAAAAAATACTGTAACTATTATTTTTTTCCATATCATATTTTTATTGTCAGTCATTCTGCCGTCTCACCTCTTTTTCTAAAATCTAAAATATAAAAACGGATGCACGGAGCTTTGTATCAAAAAGGATGTTACCAGCACAAATACTCCTATTACCAATACTGGTGATGCAATCTCCACCAAGAGCTTTGTCCTGTTATTCTCTTTCAATTTCTGAATCATACATTTACAAAGCGGCGTTGCCCCAATGATTGCAATAATGATAATAAACAGATAGCTTTTTATCTGGTATATTCCTTCCACATCCATTACAACACTGCTTCCAATTCCCCACATTCCTGCAAGATAGGTAAATGCCTCTGATACACGTTCCAGACGAAACATTACAAATCCCGATACTACCAGAAACAAGGTATAGACATGTGCAAATACTCCCGGAATCCTGTCTAATATTTTTTTCAGAAACAGTTTTTCTAACATCAGAAGAATGCCATAATATAGTCCCCAAAGCACATAATTCCAGCTGGCCCCATGCCATAGACCACTTAACAGCCATACCACAAATACATTTACTATCCATCGTCTAAAACCAACGTGGCTTCCTCCAAGGGGAATGTAAACATAATCCCGAAACCAGCCCCCCAAAGTCATATGCCAGCGCCGCCAGAATTCCGTTATTGATTTAGATATATATGGATAATCAAAATTCTCCGGAAAATGAAATCCCAGCATTCTGCCGAGACCAATCGCCATATCACTATAACCGGAAAAATCATAATAAATCTGTAAGGTATACACAATTGCCACAACCCAGTAGAACAGTAAATGCTTTTCCTCTACAGCATCTATTTTAATTACAAGTTCCCCAAGCACATCTGCTATCAAAACCTTTTTCCCAAGACCGCAGCAAAAACGTTCCACGCCCTCTGCCACCTTTGATAAACTAATTTCTCTGGCTTTTAATTCTGATTGAATATCCTGAAACCGGACAATTGGTCCGGCTATCAGCTGGGGAAACATCACCACATAAGTGGCAAAATCAATCAGATTCCCTTCCACCGGAATCCTTCCCCGATATACATCAAACAAATAACTGATAATCTGAAAGGAATAGAAACTGATTCCAATTGGAAGTGCCAGTTTTAACAATGGAATCTGCGCCCCGGTAATTCCTGAAACTGTCCTGATAGCAAAATCTGCATATTTAAAAACTGCTAAAAACAGAAGAATCAACCCAACAAATCCGGCAGTTATCCACTTACGCTGTGTTGCCACCGGAATTTTATCCACTGTTTTTCCATCTGTGCGGGGGGATACATTTTTAGCAAATGTAGTATTTCCCGCAGCTGAAATTGTTCTTCCTCCAGCATATCCTGCTAATATAGACACCGCCATCAAAAGACAATATTTCGGCTCCCCCCAGAAATAAAAAAAGAAGCTTGCTATTAACAGCATAAGGTTCTTTCCTTTTTGAGGCATCACAAAATAGATTAACATTGTGACTGGCAAAAAATAATACAAGAACGTAATACTAGAAAACAACAAGCTTCCCACCACCTTTTAATTTTATTAGAGCTCCAGGAATGCATTTTTTAATGCATCTGCAGTTTCTGCGTCTGCCATAACAAATAAAATGACATCTCCCACACTTTCCACAACAACACTTTCCGCTTCTACGCACACCCATTTTGCCGGATTCGCATTATCCGCCAGCAGTTGTTTCGCTTCCTCAACACCCATACCATCGTCTACCCGTAATACAACACACTGATATGCAACAGAACTCATCATTGGTGCGGAATAAACAGCATCTGCATATGGTATCTCAGTAGTACCTAAAATGTATTCTGTACTGTCTGCCGGAATTTCCATCTTATCAAAATATTCCAGTGACTCCTTAAAATTCTCAGACACTTCTGCTGTTTCATATACCTTATCGAGAATTTCTACACAGCTTCCCTCTAAGGATGCTTCTTCTGAAGTATTTTTTCCACAACCAAAAATTCCAAGACACATGGTTCCTAATAAAAGCATTGTAATTATCTTCTTCATAAATGATTACCTCCAAAAAAAACTTATCCTTATTATAGCACAATCACTATACATTATCTAGGCATTAGGTACTGGTAATTACTTTTATTATGCCCAAAGTATTCCAACCTTATGCATAATTTCTATTTGCGAAATTCCTATAGAATGAAAAAGCGTCGCCGCGCGACGCTTTCAAAAACGCTTCGCGTTTTCAACTGGCGTCCACCACGTACGAGCACTTTCCTATACTATGAAAAAAGGATATTTTCTTTCACCCACCGGTTGTCAGAAAATATCCTTTTCATGGTATCTTTATATTGTTTCTAAAGCAAACTCTGCTATTTCCTTTTACAGTTCACAGTTATTTACTGTTCTTGGGAATGGAAGTACGTCACGGATATTTGTCATACCTGTTAAGTACATAACACAACGCTCAAATCCAAGTCCGAATCCTGCATGTCTTGCAGAACCATATTTACGAAGGTCAAGATAGAAGTCGTAATCTTCTTCGTTTAATCCTAATTCCTTAATTCTTGCAAGAAGCTTATCGTAATCATCTTCTCTCTGGCTTCCACCGATAATTTCACCAATTCCCGGTACCAGACAGTCTACTGCTGCAACTGTCTTTCCATCCGGATTCAGCTTCATATAGAACGCTTTAATTTCCTTTGGATAATCTGTTACAAATACAGGACGTTTGAACACCTGCTCTGTCAAGTAACGCTCATGCTCTGTCTGTAAGTCACAGCCCCAGGATACTTTGAAATCAAACTTGTCATTGTTTTTCTCTAAAATTTCAATTGCTTCTGTGTAAGTAACACGAGCAAAATCAGAATTCGCTACATGATTCAGACGCTCTAATAAGCCTTTATCAATAAAGTTATTAAAGAATGCCATTTCTTCCGGTGCATGTTCTAATACATAATTAATCACATATTTTAACATGCTCTCTGCAAGAATCATATCATCCTCTAAATCTGCAAAGGCAATTTCCGGCTCAATCATCCAGAACTCTGCTGCATGACGTGTTGTATTGGAGTTCTCAGCACGGAAGGTTGGACCAAACGTATAGATATTCTTAAATGCCATTGCATAAGTCTCACCATTTAACTGACCACTAACTGTGAGGTTTGTTGGCTTATTAAAGAAATCCTGCTTAAAATCTACTTTTCCATCCTCTGTCATTGGGAGATTATTTAAATCCATTGTTGTTACCTGGAACATTTCTCCGGCACCTTCACAGTCACTTCCTGTGATAATTGGAGTATGCACATAAACAAAGTCTCTTTCCTGGAAAAATTTATGAATTGCATATGCACATAAAGAACGTACGCGGAATACTGCTTCAAATGTATTGGTTCTTGCTCTTAAATGAGAAATTGTTCTTAAATATTCAAAGCTGTGTTTCTTCTTCTGTAATGGATAATCCGGTGTAGATGCACCTTCAATCTCAATCTGTTCTGCCTGAATTTCAAATGGCTGTTTTGTACCCGGTGTTGCAACTAATTTACCGGTTACAATAATTGCTGCACCAACATTTAATTTCTCTACTTCTTCAAAATTTGCAAGAACATCAGAATATACTACCTGTACCGGTTCAAAAAAAGTTCCATCGTTTACAACGATAAATCCAAAGTTCTTGGAATTACGGATATTTCTAACCCAACCGCCAATTGTTACGGTCTGATCCATATAAGTTTCCTGATTACGGAATAAATCCCTGACATTTACCATTTCCATGTCTGCTCCTCCTCGTTTCCTTCAATCTTCCTTATATCTTATCTTTCTTGAAGGAAAAAATCAATCTTTTCCTTTATCGGATTATAAAATTTATTCAGCAGCTGTTTCTGTGCTATCCACTGCTTCTGTTGTATCTTCTGCCGGCTCTTCAATGGTAACTACAGCAGTTTCTCTTAATTTTTCCATTGCAAGATTGGCAAGATAAATATCTTTCATATACTGCTCACCATATGCTGCATCACCATAACCATAATTCTGATAAACCTGTTCTTCCGATGTTACACCACCATAGCTGACGATATTCTGTATATATGTGCTGTAACCTTCTTCATCAAACTCAATACCTTCTTTTGCTGCAATGGTGCGCATAATAAATTCAATCTTTGTATCCTGTGTCAGACCATCTCTCCAAAGCTGTTCTGCTTCTTCTGCACTGTTTCCGGTATAAGTGTTGACCAGTGTTTCATACTGAGATGCATCTCCACCACAATATGCTGTAATAAAAGAATTCTTAAATGCTGTCAGCTTGTCTTCAATAAATTCTTCCGGTACTTCTACGGTACAATTATCAAGAAGATATGTCTGTAATGCAGTGTAAATGTCATCTGCTTTTGTATTTTCAGCAGCCTGTTCTAACGCAGTACGAAGCTGGGCATACATCTCATCTACAGTTTCTACCTGGAACTGCTCTTTCGCAAAAGCATCATCTACGTCTTCTAATGTGATTTCTTTCTGGATTGCTTTGATTGTAAATGTAAATACAACATCTTTTCCAGCTAAATCTGCACTCTGATATTCCTCTGGAAATGTCACATCACAATCTACTTCTTCCCCGACAGAGTGTCCCATCAATCCGGCAGTAAAACCATCAATATAACCGGTTCCATCTACAGAACAGTTATTTGTAACATCAATAATCTGATCTTCTGCTGAACCACCATCAAAGGCTTCTCCATCAAGCTTTCCAACATAGTCTACTTTTACAATCGTACCCTCTTCAATTGTTGTCTTAGATTCATCATCTCTATAAAAAGGGCCATAATTTGTAAACATCTGTTCAAAATAATCCTTTACTTCCTGGTCTGTCACCTCATAGTCACCAGTAATTGTAAGTGGAATGGCACTATAATCACATAATGTAACCAGTTCTTCTGCATTATAATTGTATTTCGCCAAATCCACAGCCGGAAGCTCTGCCACCTCTGATTCCGTAGACGCAACGCTCTCTGTACTATCCTTTACGCTTTCTGTACTTTCCACAATCTCGGTTCCATCCACAGAACCCTCTTTTTCCCCGCAGCCAACCATTGAAACAGCTGTCATTGCACATAACATCAATGCTAAAACTTTCTTTTTCATCTTAAAATACTCCTTTCGATGTCTAACGACTTTGTGCTTCGCACAAATCACAGCTGAAAAATTCTACATTTTTCAGTTCTTACCTTTCTTTCTAAAATGCAGTCAGCCCTACTACAATAGCACAATTCCTTGGAAATTAAAAGGGTAATCCACGGAAAATCATTGATTTTTCACATTTATAGTGATACAATGATTTGCGTATTTGATTTATATTAAGGAGGTT
Source organism: uncultured Roseburia sp. (assembly GCA_964390485.1). GTDB lineage: Bacteria > Bacillota > Clostridia > Lachnospirales > Lachnospiraceae > Roseburia. The sequence goes on from CAYMIS010000034.1 coordinate 16,313, forward strand.
TTTATCGTGAGTCCAGTTACGATTGTATTATTAGTTATTCTAGTAATTCTTATTATTGCCATGATTGTTTTATATTTCCTTGGCAAAAAAGCTCAGAAAAAGAAGGAAGAGCAGGATGCACAGCTTGCAGCCGCTGCGCAGACCGTTTCTATGTTAATTATAGATAAGAAGAGAATGCGCATCACAGACTCTGGTCTTCCACAGGCCGTTATTGACCAGACTCCAAAGCTTATGCGTCGTTCCAAGCTTCCAATTGTAAAAGCTAAGGTTGGTCCAAAGGTGATGTCCTTAATCGCTGATGAAGCAGTTTTTGATTTAATTCCTGTAAAAAAGGAAGTAAAAGCTACTGTAAGCGGTATCTACATCACAAAGGTTACCGGTGTACGTGGTCCTCTTGAAAAACCGCAGAAGAAATTAAGCTGGAGAGCAAAACTGAAAAAGAAAGCAGAAGCTGCTACTGCCGAACTTGACAAAGAGAAGAAAGCTTTAGCAGAAGAAAAGGCAAAAAAGAAAAAGAAATAAGACAAGCCAAAAGGTCATATCGCATTTGCGGTATGACCTTTCTTTATTTACCGACTGCATCTTCCTGCAGTCAAATATTAAATTTTAAAATCCTTTGCATCCTTGGAACGAATATTCATGGTAATGGCGCAGTCTGCCAAATGCTCATAATTTACTTCCAGATTATAATTCACTTTTACACTGATATTATCCTCTGTCTCAATTACATCTACATTTTTTGCATCAATTCCCACTAAAAGGCTTCCAAAGGGAGTGTAATAATAAGTTACATTTTTCTTGTTCTTTTCGAACATCATATGTACATTCGTTACACCTTTTTTCGTAATATCCATCATATCCTGGGCAATTTTAACAGTGTTTTTCGTGACTCCTTCAAAGCCCTCCTGCACCTCATCATAAAGGACATAATGCTTACCGTTTCTTTTATAATAACTGCCCGACGTAATCAGCTCTACGGAATCACTGTCCTCATCCATAAACTGAAGACCGCTGATTGTCACAAGTACATCTTTTGTCATTTTTCCTCACATTCTGCCGCCATAGCGGTATTGCCTTTCCATATAAAACCTGAAGTTACAGCCCTTATATTAACTTTTTTATTTACGGAACGCAAGTATTTCTTACAAAACTCTGCATTTTATCTCACAAAATATATTTTATCTCCGGCAGCCCTTTTGCAATTTTTACTCACGATTGGTAAGCTCATTTAAAAAGGTCAGATATTTAAACTCAATCTCATAATTTCCGGATTCTAACACTGCCTCATATTCCTCCTCTGAAAGAACCCTGCGAAGATTTCCTTCGGCTTCATCTTCTACCACCTCATACATACCATCCACAAAGCACATATTCGGATACATGACACACCACCAGTTATGACCTTCTCCCTTGCCAATGGTAAGTCTTAGTGCTTCATATTCACCTGCCGGAAAAGTATAATTGCCATAATTTTTTACCGGAAACTCTGTCCACTCCACAGCTGCCTTTACCTCATAATCATAGCCTTCCAAGGCTATCACTGTTTCTGCCCTCTGCCGGATTTCTTCCATATGACTATTCACAAGCTCTTTACAAGCATCCACTCCCAATACACCAGCCCCTGTTTCTGAAAACAACTGCTGCATATAGTTTCCCACTGCATCCCGTACCTTTAATTTCAATTTCTGATCCTCATTACTGTCGCTATTTGCCAGCACATGAAAACGCAACACCTTATCTGCAATTTGTTTTTGTAAATAGTCTGCCCTGACATAGGTATATCCGGTAAAAAATAAAAGCCCCGTCATTATTCCTAAAAATATGTAACCTGCCACTTTTTTCTTTGTTTTCATCTCAATTTCCTGCCTTCCAGATAATTTACAAACACTTCCCTGTCTAAAAAAGCTTTGTGTGCCCTTTGCTCCCATCTCAGGGAATGCCTTTTTTCACATAACAAAAGCATTCCCTGTTTTTGGGAATTTATTCAATTTGTCCAGTTTATCTGAAAGGAAAAATCAATCACCATATCTTCTTCCCAAAATTGTGGTGAATCCCCATACTTAGAATACCATTCTCTCTGATAGCCTCCCAGTTTTTTGTAACCATTTGTCACATCAATTCCCTGTCCAAGTGCCCGGTCAGCAGTCATTGTAAAATACTCCATAAGCTGCTTTTCTAAATTTTTTTTATTCTCTTCCCCGGAAAGTAATTCCTTCTGATAACGAAGCTCGCCTTCACATACAACCTTTACCTTTACATGCTTTTGGGTAATACCACTCTTTTCTATTTCTTCAGTAAAAATAAATTCATTTCTTCCCCCTCTTAAGGTAATAAAATGATTTTCTTCTAATTTTAGGGTATATTCCTTCAGCTGATTACACAGAAAAAAAGAAAGCATTGCCACATCTGTGTCTACAAGTCCTGCTGCATCTCCTCTTTTCCATACTTCATATTCTGTAATAGCAGGTTTTCCTTCCTGCACCTTTAAGCATGGAATATATAAGGTTTCCAGGCGGTTTTCCTTTTCCTGATAGAGCATTCCCAAAGTAGGACAGGCATCCTTTTTTATATGAGATGCATTTTCAATCATTTCCTCCAGATAATCTCCCAGGGATTCCCCTAAGGCTTCCTCAGTTCCTGCAATCTCATCCACTGAATCCGTTACCATAACATAGGTGTTTTGCGGCACATTCTTATCCTGTTCTAATAGGGCTAGAAGCTCACTCATTTTTGCCATATCTTCAATAAAAGAACGTTCAATTAAAATTACTTTTAAATGATTATAATCCTCTGTCAGATTTCCTTCATGCTGCTTATTTAGCCAGCCTTCACAAAAATCCTCTGTATTCTTTACTGCCAGAAAAACCGGAAAAGACCTATCTTCTAACTGCGCAGTTTTACAGCCGGAGAGCAACAGGGAAAACACAAGAATGAATGAGGTTTTTCCTGCCTTTTTCAATATCTTTTTCCATTCTCGTTCTGCCTTCTTCTGCTCCCTTAGCGCAATTTCCTTTTTATCACAAAACTTTTGTCTGCCATATAGCAGCAACGGAATCAGCACTACAAAAGGTGTTCCCACATACCACAAGAATTTCTCATACCATTCACACATCCCGTCCGAATAATAAAAACTATATGCCAGTGCAAATACAGCCACTAATGTCCCTGCCAGAAACCAAAGCTTTCCCTTCTTTGTCTCTGTTTCAAAAAAATCTGCTGTCACTTTTCCAGCATAAAATATGGCGCTGTTCAATAAGGCATATAAGGAAAAAAACCAGATTCCAAACATAAAGGCATCGGTTCTTTTAAAAAAACCGCCGGTTATCTGCACTCTGCTCATCAATGTCACTGCCGGGAAATCCATAACAGAAAGAGCCTTTGCACCAAAGGTTCCTAAAAGTATCATATAAAGTACACCCATAATTACCCCTGCAAGTACCATTGCATTTTTACCCGCTCCTGCAAGTTTCCCTGCATCCTTAAGATATTCATGTAAAAATAAAAGCAGAAAAAGAAAGGAAAAACATAAAAAAACATAATAGCCTCCCCTTGTTATTCCCAACGCATCCGCGGTTATAATCGGTGTCCAGTAATCCAGATTCATTTCCCCCGCTGCAAATAGCAGCATAAGAAACAAGGGAACAAAAAGTACCCAGAACAACAGCTCGTACACCCTTGCCCTGCCCTCTATTCCACCGGAAACTCCATAAAATGCCAGTAAAAGCAGCAGCGTAAGAACCAGAAAAAAGGATTCTTCCTTTAGAAGATTTGTCAAAACCAGCTTTGACAACAAATAGGAAATATAACCTGCCAGCAGAATAAAATATCCGCTATAACCAATAAGTACAACGCTGCCTGCCACATTCCCAAAGCTTTTTCGGATATAGGATGAATAATCTCCCTCCATCTTCTGTAACACCGCTGATAATAATTTCAGAAAAAGAAAACTAAAAAAAATCCCCAGCCCAATGCTAAATATCCCATCTCTGCCTGACGCATTGGCTAACCTTGCAGGAATCATCAATGCTCCAAATCCCAACAAATCGAAGAACAACAGGCGAAATACCTGCCTGCCTGAAATTTGATTATTTTTTACGAACATCCTCTTTCTCTCCTTTCAGCACTAATTTTGTTGTTTCACCTCTTCTGGCATAAATAGGACGTTTTCTAATTTTTTTCAACGGCTGTCTCCAGAGAAAATCTCTTTCATCCTCATAGTCATTCAAATCTGCTCCCACAAAAGGCATCAGATATGGTATTCCAAAGCTGGTCAGTCTTGAAAGATGGGTCAAAACAGCAAGAAGCCCTAACAGCATTCCAAAATATCCCAGCCATGCACACAGACCTATAAACAGAAATTTTAAAAGACGAAAGGCTGTGGCAAATTCCTCATTTGGTATGGCAAAGGAGCATAATGCCGTAAAGGCAATTATAATTACCACAATGGGACTTACCAGATTTGCCTGTACCGCTGCCTGTCCAATTACTAAGCCTCCAACAATACCAATCGTATTTCCAATTACTCCCGGCAGCCGCACCCCGGCTTCCCGAATCAGTTCAAAGGCAAGTTCCATAATCAGCACCTCCACCACTGCTGGAAAAGGTACTCCTTTTCTCGCCTCTGCAAAGGATAGCAGCAGAGAAGTCGGAAGTATCTGTGTATGAAAATTCGTTACAGCAAGATATAATCCCGGCAATGTCATTGCGAAAAAAGATGCCACATAACGAATCATTCTCCCAAAGCTTGCGATTTCAAAGCGGCTATAATAATCATCACTGGTCTGTATAAAGGAGTTATAATCTGTAGGAAGAATTAATGCTACCGGAGAATTATCTGACATCACTACTGCCCGCCCGTCTAACAGTGCCATGGATGCCCGGTCCGGTCTCTGGGTTGTCTGAAATTGCGGAAAGGGAGAATACCACTTTTCCTCCGTCAGCTGCTCAAGAATACCACTATCCATAACTCCATCAATTTCAAAGCCCTGCAGGCGGCTTTCAATTTCCGTTATCAGCTCCTGCTCTGCCAAATCTTCTATATACATAATATAAACATTGGTATTAGAACGCACACCAGCCTTTATCTGTCTTGCCTTAACCTTCGGGGAGCGGATTCTCTTTCTTATTAATGCAGCATTCTGCTTTACCGAATCTGAAAACCCTTCATTCGAACCTCTGATTACTTTTTCAGACTCTGCCTTGGTAATTCCCATTGCAGGATAACCGTCATCAGGAATTTTAATTGCCTTCGTAAAACCATCCACAAAAAGCATTGCTTCCCCTGTCAAAAGACCATCCACTGCCTCTTCTATTGTTTCAAAATAAGTTGCGTCAGAAATCCCCAGCGCATTCTGTTCCAATGTTTTTAGCAGTTCCTCCCGATTCATCCGGTTTAAATATTTTAAAGTCTCCCCAAGAGTTGAGGTTCCCATGTCTACCGCCACCTCTATAAAAGTAAGGTAACAGTCCACATCCTGATTTTTTCCAAGCTTCATAGGTTTTTTCTTGATGTCGGCACAATCCTTAAAATGTTCTTCCATCCATGTAATATTCTCTTTCAAAAACTTTGATACATTATGTTTTTCTTCCATGGCTGCTCCTCCTGCCGGTGCTTTTTGATTTATAGGAATTTTCACAAATTTCTATAGACTAAAAAAGGATAGGCTTTTTGCCTATCCTTTTTTAGTCTATACACTTTTTTCTTTTCTATTCCTGCTCTCTGATAATTGCTTTTACTGCAACTGCCTGATTTGCAACATGCTGATGCATCATTTCCGTTACTTTCTCTTTATTCTTAGCTGCTAACCCTTCTGCAATTTCCTGATGCTCTTTTAACAGCTTCGGATAATTTTTCTCATCCTTTAAGTATTCCACACGATAACGGTACATCTGCTCACGAAGATTATTCAGCATACTTACAAGCTTTGGATTGCCTGTTGCCTGATAAATAATATCGTGGAACTTCACATCACTTTCTGCAATTTTCTTCACATCACCTGTTTTAGTGGATTCCTCAAATTCATGCATAGCATGCATTAAATCATTAAGCTGTTCCGCTGTCATCTGCTCACATGCAATTGTTGCTGCTAATTCATCCAGGGCTTCCCGCACCTGAAGTACATCTTCCATGTCTTTTTCCGTCATTTTGGCAACCTCTGCACCTTTTCTTGGAATCGTTACTGCTAACCCCTCTTGTTCTAACATACGGATTGCTTCCCGGATTGGTGTACGGCTGACTCCAAGTCTTGCTGCCAGCTGCAGCTCCATTAACCTTTCTCCCGGTTTTAATTCTCCTTTTAAAATTGCTTCCCGAAGGGTATTAAACACAACATCCCGAAGGGGCAGATACGCATCCATGTTCAGGGTCAAATTATCTGTCATTTCTTTTCGTCCTTTCTACTTCCGTGCATTATTATAGATGCTTGTCAGGTATATCTGCTTTGCCAGACCTGAGGCTTTCATCGCTTCATAAGCCTTCATTGCCGTCGCCTCATCCTCAAAAAGTCCAAATACGGTAGGACCACTTCCACTCATCATCGAATTTAATGCTCCATGCTCCATCATGTGTTCTTTGATTTGTGCAATAACTGGATATTCCGGAATCGTTACTGTTTCAAGTACATTTCCCATATCAGCTGCAATTGCTTTTAAATTCTTTTTCTGAATGTCAGACACCAGTTTGTCAATATCCGGGTGTACCATCTGCTCATTCAGTTTCAAATTTTCATAAACAAACTTTGTGGATACGCTGATTTGCGGCTTTGCAATTAATACCGGACATTTCACCATTGGTGAAAGCTGTGTTAATTCTTCCCCAATTCCTTCTGCCAGGGCTGTTCCCCGCATAATGCAATAAGGTACATCCGCCCCGATTTTCACACCACGTTCCATTAGTTCCTTCTTCGTTAAACCAAGGTCAAACATACGATTTACACCATACAGCACAGCTGCTGCATCTGTACTTCCACCTGCCATACCTGCTGCAACCGGAATATGCTTCTTTAAATCTACATGAATTCCATCTTTAATTCCAAATTCATCTACTAACAGTTTTGCTGCTTTATATACAAGATTATTCTCGTTGGTTGGCAAAAAAGAAAGATTCGTCTGCATCGTAATCTTTCCTGAATTATTTTTTGCGATTTCCAAACGGTCATACAGATGAATTGTCTGCATTACCATGCGAACCTCATGATATCCATCTTCTCTTTTTCTTACAACGTCTAAACCTAAATTAATTTTTGCTAATGCTTTTACAGAAATGTCTTTCATATTAATATCTTGCCCTTCCGATGTTTGCAGATTAACATATCTTCACATCGTGTTTCTTGTTGTTTTTTGTATACAATATTCATTGTAGCATTTTACCCCCCAAAGGTCAAACCTTCTATCGAAAATTCTTTCTCAATTACTAAAGAATTTATGGCATTCTGCCGATAAAAAGTATAACGGAACTATAGTTAGAATGCATGGAAGCAATCATTTTTAAACATGGAGGGTATAAATATGAATATAAATGGAATTAACAGTGTAACATCTACAACTACCACTTACACAAACCAAGCAGTTCCTAAGAAAGCAGAAGAAACTGCTGCAAACACAACACAGACTACTACGAATCAAAATACAACCGGTGTTATCTACGAAAAAACAAAAGATGCCGAAAATTCAGTAACCGAAACCTCTAAGAAACCTGACAATTCTGCTATTATTGCTAAGTTAAAAGCAGACGCGGAGGCAAGAACCGCACAGCTTCGCAGTATTGTGGAACAGCTGATTACCAAACAGGGAAATGCCATCGGAACTGCGGCTGATGACGACAGCATCTGGAAATTCCTTGCAAAAGGTGATTTCACTGTATCCGCTGATGTAAAGGCTCAGGCACAGGCTGATATCGCAGAAGACGGCTACTGGGGCGTGGAACAGACCTCTGAACGTATCCTTGATTTTGCAAAGGCATTAAGCGGTAACGACCCGGAGAAAGCAGACTTATTATTAGATGCTTTCAAAGAAGGCTTCAAACAGGCAACCGGTGCCTGGGGAGAAGAACTTCCGGAAATCTCCCAGAAAACCTTTGATGCAGTTGTTGAGAAGTTTGATGCCTGGAAGAATGGTACGGAAACTTCCAACGATACAACAGTTGATGTTACTCAGACTCCGCAGATTTAAACCGGAAATTTATAACCGTCTATTTTAAAAGAAGAACAGCTTGCAAAAGCTGTTCTTCTTTATTACTACTAATGATAAAACAACTCTAAAAATACCTTAAGCATAAAGATTAGTCTCTTGCTGCTAAAAGACCGAGGCTGTCAGACAATTTGCCTGACAGCCCCGGTTATTGATTCTCTTATTGATTTATCTTATTTTTTAATCTGATTTAATGCTGTATTAAATGCAAGCATCTGGTCTTTTGTAAGAGGTTTTGCTCCTGCGGTTGCCATCATACCCATCATACGTTTTACAGTAAAGCCTGCCATAAAGCCAACTAACGGGCTATTTGGGTCGCTAAAGTCCATATCAAAGCTTCCTGCTTTCTTCTCACCGCTCATTGCCTGTTTCATTGCACCCATAATTAATTCCATACACTCTGGGTTCTTCATAAGCTCACTCATCTTATCGTTGATTGAGAAATATCCTTCCGGTGCTGTAATTTCGAACCAGTTCAATACGTCTCCTGTTTCGGTCATACGATAAGAATTGTCAAACTCTGCTACTTTTACAATCTTACTTGTATCTTCGCATTCGCCTGCTTTAGCAACTAAGGTTGTTTCTCCTGCGTTTGGTACATCAAAGTAGAAGAAATGTACATCACTTGTCTGTTTTCCAAGGCTTACACCATTTGCAAATAATTCAACCTCCGGCTGATTTGAGTAAACAGTTACCTTTGTTACTTCTTCCTCACGGTTTACATAACGCTTTCCACAAATGTGTACGAATGGTTCATCAGATAACCATGCTTTGTACGCATAGAAGGAATCCTTTTTGTATTTACGGTCGAATGTCATAAGACCTTTATGGTTCATACCGTCTTCGCCACCCTCTGCTCTTGCATCTGCTGCGAAGTCAAACATATTCCATACATGGGTAGCCCAGATGTATTTTCTTGTAAATAACTGTTTGATTAATTCCTCATGGTAGAATGCCTGATACTCTTCTGTATAATCACCCTGTTCCGGTTTGGATGTATGCCAGTTCAATGCTTCACAACCATATTCAGACATACCAACCGGAAGGTTTGGATGCATTGCATGGAATTTGTCCATCCAAGGTCCGTTCATGGAGGTATCACCACCGTACCATCCGAAGTAATGGTTCCATGAAACGGTATCCGGAATTGTTACATACTCACTATCCATTGGACACATAGATACGATAGCCATTGTGGTAAGTCTTGTCTTGTCCATTTCATGGCAGAGGTCATTTAAAATACGATGATTCTCTAATAAATCTGGGTCATCTGCACCTTTCATGGTAATCTCATTAGAAAGTCCCCAAACGAAAATCGATGGGTGGTTATAATTCTGTGTAATTAATTCTTTCATCTGTGAAATGGTATTTTCACGTCCAGTTGGCATATGTTGTGAAATATATGGAATTTCTGCCCAGAGAACAAATCCCATTTCATCACACAAATCATAGAAATACTGATTGTGCTGATAATGTGCAAGACGAATGGTTGTAGAACCTGTCTCGTAAATTAAGTCTAAATCTTCTTTGTGATGCTCCGGTAATAATGCGTTACCGATTTCCGGTCTGTCCTGATGACGGGATACACCACGAAGTGCATATTCTTCGCCATTTAAGATAAATCCTCTTTCCGGATCAATTTCGAAGAAACGGCATCCGAAACGAACAGTTCTGTTGCCAATTTCCACACCATCAGCTACTAAAGCTGCTTCTAAGGTATATAAGAACGGATCTTTACGCCCATGCCATAAATGTACATTTTCGATTGTGAAATCTGCTTTTGCCTCTGATGCAGCAACCGTTGCTTCTGCGATTACATTTGTGCCGTCTTTAATGACATATTTTACTGTCTCAGAGCCTTTTAATCCTGTGAAGTAGCTTTCTACTGCTACGTTTGCATTTTTGCCTTCTACTACCGGTGTTACTTTGACACCAGGACCTCCGAAGAAGTCTAAATCAAAGTGCGCATCTTCTACACAGATAAGGTTCACATCTCGGTAAAGACCACCGTAGAAGGTAAAGTCTGCAACCTGAGGATATACTCTGTCATTCGGAGCGTTATCCACTGCTACTACGATATCGTTTTCCTCTTCTAATAATTCTGTAATATTTGCGCGGAAGGTTGAGTAACCGCCATCATGATGAACAGCTAATTTTCCGTTTACATATACATCTGCGGAAGAGTTTGCTCCCTCAAATTCGATGTATACCTGCTTTCCTTCTGCTACTGTGCTTTTTGATAATTTCTTTGTATAATAACAGGTTCCTCTGTAGTAATCGTTACCACCGTCCTGACCATCTTTTCCATTCCATGTATGAGGAAGGTTTACTTCTTCCCATTCGTTTACATCTACAGCAATGCGGTTGTCCTGAATCAATGCTTCATTTTTTGTAAATAACCACTTTTCATTCCAATTCATTTTTTTGCTCATAGTGTCCTCCTTCAATAAACAATTTCCAGCATTATACTCATTAGTATTTGCTGTTTTTCGTTCCTTACACTATCTAATTCTAGCAGAATCTTTTTATGGTACTTGTATTATTTTTGCATAACTTGTATAATTTTTGCATAAGATAAAAATTAATAGATTGTTCACATTTTTGGTACGTTTTTCCTATTTTGTTTTGAACATTTTTATATTATTTTGTCACACTTAAAACTATTACATACTGTATAAATCTGGCGGGAGGTTATCCAAAATGGAAGAAAATCGCATAAATGCGCAGAATTGTTTTCAGTTATTACAAAAGGTGTTACAGGATGCCTTTCAGACAGATGCATTCTATTTTACACCCCCTTATCAGAATTTAACCCAGATTGACCGGGGAATCCGCACCCTCGTCTGGGAGCATTATGAAAATCGGGATGCACGCTTTTGGGCAAATGGAGAAGCACCTGTCCATCGCCTGTGCATCATCAAAAGTAATTTGGGATTTTATAATTTAATTGCTTTTATGAGTTCATCTGCCCAGCCGGATTTTATTTCCATTGGTCCGTTTCGTGATGAAGAAATTTCACCTCACTATTTTTCGCAGATACTAAAGGATACCAAACTTTCTGATACTACGCTTTCTTCCATGAAATATTTCTATGAAAGCCTGCCTTTGGTTTCCTTAACTGCAATTAGCAATGTTACGCGGCATATCCTTAGCTCCTTTTTTCCGGAGTTTCATAATATTTCCGCAGAACTGCTCAGCTATTCCGAGCAGACACACCAACTCTCCATTAATCAGGATTTACTGCATGAATATACCGAAGAACATTCCGAACACTATAAAAAAAGCTGCTTTTCTTTTTTAGCAGCCTTACAAAAAGGAAATCTGAATGATGCCCAGGAGGCTTTGAAGGATTTCCTGCAAATTTCAAATCTTACTACCGTGCGCAACATACTTGCCTACAAGAAAACGCTGCACACCTTAAATGCTTACTGTCATATGGCATTGCTTGAAACATCCATTCACCCTGCGCACATTCTCCGTCTCGCAGGTAAACTGGATGCCAAAATTGACGGCATCTCCAGCCAGACAAAGCTGGCATATGTCCCCTATGATATCTGCCATAAATACTGTCTATTGGTAAAAAATTATGCGAACACAGAATACTCTAAGCTTACCAGAGATGTTATCGATTATATTCAGCTTCACTTGGAGGAAGAATTGTCTCTTTCCCTGCTCGCCGGACATTTTGGAAAAAATGCCTCTGCTCTTTCAAGAAGCTTCAAGCAGGATGCCGGCATCAGCCTGACAACCTATATTCACCAACGTAGAATTGAAGAATCCATTCGTTATTTTAATACTACCGATATGTCCATCTCCGAGGTTGCCGTTGCTGTCGGCATCCCGGACTTTGCATATTTTTCCAAGCTGTTTCATAAATATATTGGATGCAGCCCTAAGGAATACCGAAAAATAGGGACGTAGCCTTTTTTTCGAAATTTGGGGACGCAGCCTAAATTTTAAAAATTAAAAGGCAGTTACAAATTTTACAATATTTTGTAACTGCCTTCCATATTTCAAAATTTATGCTTTTTCTATTCTTCTATTCCTGTGCTTGTATGTGTGTAATATAATTTAATACCAATATTTACTGCACCCACGACCAGGGTTGCAACAATGATTGCAATAAAAGCTTCAAAACTGAAATTAGCTGCAATAACTGCTAATACCACTAAAAGAACTACTGTAATATTCATACTCTTTTTACCAGCCATCTGGTCAATATAACATTCACGTTCATCATTTTCTTTGTAGTAAAGCTGTTTTAACTTCTTATCATCCTTCAATGCTCTCCAATATATTCCTACCTTGTATATCAGAACTAAATCCAACACAACAAGAAGTCCTGCCTGAAATCCCATCATAAATTCAGCCTCATTTGCTGCTAAATTACTAGGAATTGTTTTTGTTCCAATCATTCCCATTAAAATAAAAATCCAAAATACTCCAATTGCTGCCAGCTGCATGCTCTTTTTCACTTCTGCTCTCATTTTTTCTAACTTTGTTTCCATAATCTAAACTCCTCATCCCGTATCATTTTCTCTGTCTTCTGACAGATTTTTCTTATATGCTTACAAGCTTTTCATAGCCTGGATTGACTTGCTGC
>CAYMIS010000035.1:0-28786 GCA_964390485.1 uncultured Roseburia sp.
TCGATAGGAATACAGTGAAATATATGATAGAACAGCAGCAACAGGAGATTGATGAACTGGCAGAGGAAGTGAAACAGAAGGATGAGCAGTTGAGTCAGCAAGAGGAACAGTTGAGTCAGCAAGAGGAGCAGTTGAATCAGAAAGATGAACAACTAAGAAAATTGGAAGAAGAATTAAAGGAACTTCGCCAGAAATTGGTGAAAGGCGAATAGAGACAATTGGTTGCCCCATATTTGAGCGGTGATGAAAAAGTAGTTTGATAAGGCTTTCCATAGGGAAAGCCTTATGTGATATTTAGTGAAAAAGGGTTGTCAGTTAAAACTAATATAGTATAACAGTGCTAATCTGTGTTAAGGTAGGAAATAAGGGAATAAAAACTAAATTTATATAAATGAGGTGGAGCGATGAAAACATTTATGAATAAATTTTGCAGAAACGCCGGATGAATTAAATAAATATTTGGAAAAAATGAGTAGATACTATGTGTGAACGAGGTGCAGGATGTTTTCGTTAAATGATGTACAGCAAGTTATTGATGAAAAATATGTAGATGAGATAAATGAAATAATTATAAGCTATGTAGAAAGTCTTGTAGGTGATGAACTGACAGGTATTTTTGAGTTCTCGGCAGATTTTGTAGAATGTGAAGTGATATCAGATGCAAAAGTTATTTCTAACAATGAAGATACGTATGATGGTCAGATAGAAATATCCGGTAACCTAGAAGTTGGAATAAAGATAACGGGATATGTGCATTGGGATAATGAAGATATATCACATGGCTCTGTGGAAACAGATGTGATGGCAGAATTTTCAATGTATTGCAATGAAGAGGAGTTTGAGGATTTTCAGATAATTGATATTTATTTGTAAAGGATGTTTTATTGCGGTAAAAAGGAGTGCTTGAAAAAAATCAATGGTGATTTTTTAGAGTAGTTGTAATGTAAGTGCATAGTGAATTGATTTTTGTGAGGCTTTCCGTATGGAAAGCCTTAATTTTATGATTTGAAAAGTTTTTGTACGATAATGAAAAAATCAGGTGACACAATAATATTATTATGCTGTACATAGTAGTACGATTGACATACTAAAAAAATAGTTGTATTATTGGTGTAATAATACATCGTGTACTGTTGTGGATGCTATAAATATGTGTGTGCAAATTGTAAATCAGAATTACGAAAGTGAAGGATTACTAATGGAAAAAGAACAGGCTTATCGGATTATAGAAGACTTGCGTAAGGGGGAAGTGCTAAGAGATGCAAGTGGTACAATTCGTGGTTTTTTATTTCAGGATTTAATTGCTATAAGTGAGTTATTAGAAGAGGATGTAGCAGATATTTTTCTGTGAAATATAAATATGTATAAGCAAGACAGTTATTTGACAGTGAATTGAAAATTAATTTGTTGCAGGAATTTGCGATGATTCTCCTTGACATTTAGAAACGAAAAATGCAGAATAAAATGTAGCAATAAAGCATATAACAAGAATCCAGCATGTAAGGCTTCCTATCTGGAAGCCTTACATTATGAAATAAATGACAATAAGGAGAATGAAAAAATGAAATATTTTGGAACAGATGGATTTCGTGGAGAGGCAAATGAGGTTTTAACAGCAGACCATGCATATAAAATTGGTCGTTTCTTAGGATGGTTTTATAACAAAGAACATAAGGGACGTATTGTAATTGGAAAAGATACCAGAAGAAGCAGTTATATGTTTGAATATGCGTTAGTTGCTGGTATTACAGCATCCGGTTCAGACGTATATTTGCTTCATGTAACTACAACACCAAGCGTTGCTTATGTGGTTCGTACAGAAGATTTTGATTGTGGAATTATGGTTTCTGCAAGTCACAATCCATATCATGACAATGGAATTAAAGTCATGGATGGAAATGGTCACAAGATTGCGGCTGAGATTGAAGCACAGATGGAGCAGTACATAGATGGTGAGATGGGAGAATTACCATTTGCATCGAGAGAAAATATAGGTATTGCAACAGATTATGCAATTGGTAGAAATCGCTATGTAGGATATTTAATTTCTTTGGCAACTCGTTCTTATAAAGGCATAAAAGTGGGATTGGATTGTTCCAACGGAAGCAGTTTTACAATTGCCAAAAGTGTATTTGACGCACTTGGTGCAAAAACCTATGTAATTGGAAATGAACCTAATGGATTGAATATTAATGAAGATTGTGGTTCTACCCACATTGAAAGATTGCAGAATCTTGTAGTGGAAAAAGGACTGGATGTGGGATTTGCTTTTGATGGTGATGTGGACCGTTGTATTGCAGTAGATGAGACTGGTCAGGAGGTTCATGGAGATTTTGTTCTTTATGTATGTGGCAAATATTTAAAAGAAATTGGAAGATTAGACGGGAATACTGTTGTTGCAACAATTATGTCAAATCTTGGTTTGTTCAAAGCATTGGATAAGGAAGGCATTGATTATGTTAAAACAACAGTTGGAGATAAATATGTAAATGAAGCAATGGTTGCGAATGGTTATGTTTTAGGAGGAGAGCAGTCTGGCCATATAATTTTCAGTAAACATGCAACAACTGGCGATGGAATTTTAACAGCGTTAATGCTGATGGAAGTTATTCTTGAAAAGAAACAGAGTTTACATAGTTTATGCTCAGGCATGAAGATGTATCCGCAGAAATTGCAGAATGTCAGAGTAGGGGATAAAAAAGCGGTAACTTCAAATGAAAACGTGCAGGTTCTTTTAGAGAAGATTGGAAACGAGTTAGGAAATGATGGCAGAATCCTTTTAAGAGAAAGCGGTACAGAACCGGTGATTCGCGTAATGGTAGAGGCTGCTACAGATGAATTGTGCGAAAAATATGTAGGAGAGATGGTTTCGTTGATTCAGAGTGAAGGATTGGCAGAATAGTTTTGAAAAGAAAAACATTTTGAAGAAGGTAGTATGAGTAAGAAATTAATAGAGAACAAAGAAATTATTTCTCCTAAAATAATTTTAGGTACCTGTGGGATACTGGCAGTTGCATTGGTGTATTTATTATGGTCGAATAGTGTGAACGAAAATAGTATATTTGAGAGTATAGTAAATATATTTACCAGTAAAACTTCTGAGAAGCATGAGAAAATAATGGATGCCATGCTGGGAACGGAAATAACTCTTTTAGTAACGGCAGTGACAATGCTTTCAGTGATAACATCTTTTTTGCAGACACGTTATCTTGGGGCAAATTATAAATACTGGTTTTTCAGGGAACGAGTTTATCGATTACTGCCACAGACGATGGTGTTTTTGATGTTAGCAGCAATTGCAGGAACAAGTATTATGAGTTTCTTTGGAAGATGGTGTTGGGTCTGGATTTGTTATGGTTTATCCTGGTGGATGTTTATTTTACTGAATCATCGGATATTTGTTGCTGTTATTAAAGTTTCAAAGCTTTTTCTAAAACTGAAATTACATCTTTGTGACGGAACGAAAGATAAACGTTTGGATTGGTGTAAGTTAATATATGATAAGCTCACGGATTTGAACGGAGAGGAGCAATCAGTTCATAATTCATATTTTTATGAGGAAATAGGGATTATTTTGTATATGATGAAGACATATACGGAATGTTGTAATGTTACTGAACATGCCGAATGCATGGAGAAGTGTGAAAGGTTATATGATATTCTTCTAGATAGAATAAAAACCGAAGCAACGGCGAAATTTCGGGGAGAAAAGAGAATTGGTGATTGTACAAAGCACGAAGTGAAGGTTCAACTGTTGCAAACGATTGTTGAAAAAGGTAATGGTGAGTTTCAAAAGTCATATGCTTATAAAGGAAATAAATCGGTAAAGAAAAATCTTGAGCTGGCAATTAAGGAATGGATTCTTAATTAATAAAAATAACAGCATTTAACCCAACCAAAATGGTATCATGCATTTTTTGTGCATTATACCATTTTATTTTATCCAAAATAGTGATAGAATGCTAGTGAGTGTGCGTCGCCTTCATTTTGCGAAGGTGCCGTAACAAAGGCGAAGGGATAGTTAGATTATGAAGAAAATAAGTTTAATCATTCCATGCTATAACGAAGAATCATGTCTTTCCATATTTGATGAGGAAATGAATAGAGTCATTGAACAGATGCCGGAGTATCAGTTTGAAGTACTTTTTGTAAATGATGGTTCGAAGGATGGAACGTTAAATTGTATAAAAGAAATTGCAGCAAAGCGAAGCTATGTCAGATATCTTTCTTTTTCGAGAAATTTTGGAAAAGAAGCGGCAATGTATGCAGGTTTTTGCAATGTCACAGGGGACTATGTGGCAATTATGGATGCAGATTTACAGGACCCGCCTGCATTGCTGCCGGAAATGATGAAGATATTAGAGACAGGTGAGTATGACAGTGTGGCGACAAGAAGGGTAAGCAGGGAAGGCGAGCCGCCAATCCGCTCTTTTTTTGCAAGAATGTTTTATAAAATTATTAATAAGATATCAGATGCAGATATTGTGGACGGGGCAAGAGATTACCGTTTGATGAAAAAAGAGATGGTAGATGTTATTGTCGCAATGGGAGAGCAGAACCGTTTTTCCAAAGGAATTTTTGGCTGGATTGGATATAATACCTACTGGTATTCTTATCAGAACGTAGAGCGGGCAGCCGGGGAGACCAAGTGGAGTTTTTGGAAATTATTAAAGTACTCGATTGAAGGAATTGTAAGCTTTTCACAGGTGCCCCTTAACATTGCTTCCTGGATGGGAATTTTCTGCACAGGAGTTTCACTGTTTGCAATCTTATTTATTGTCATTCGGAAACTGCTTTATGGAGATCCGGTGCAGGGCTGGGCTTCTAACATGTGTGTAATGATATTTATGGGTGGAATTCAATTGTTCTGCTTAGGAGTGATGGGACAGTATATTGGAAAGACCTATGTAGAGACAAAAAAAAGACCACATTACATTGTAAAAGAATGTAGTGATGAGGATATAAAGAAAATTGGTTGATTAAGAGAGAGGAGAAAACATGAAGAAGAAAATTGCAGCAGCATTACTTGCACTTATGCTTGTGGGTAGTGTGAGCGAAGCAGCTTATGCAACAGCGGCATTAACGCCAAATGATGTAACAGCTGTGGAACAAAACGTCACAGGGGAAGTGACAGAAGAATTAGTGACAGAGGTTGAAGCAGAAGAAGCGTCAATTGAAGAAATAGTGCCATCGGAGGACGAAGTATTTGTTGAGATGAGCTACGATAACATCCTGCAGAAGGGTGGATTCTTAGCAGAACGTGAAGCAGCCTTTGTGAATCCGGGAAATGGTTATTCCACAAATGCATCTGTAACATCAGCAGCTTACAAAGAAGTAGAAGCAGTCATTTTAGAAGCAGTTGATGCAATGAAAACAACCTGTAATCTTGCTCCATATGAAGTGGATTCAGATGATTTTAAGATTTATGTGGAAGAAATTTTTAATTCCAATCCAAGATATTTTTATCTGTACAGCTTTAGCTGGTATGCTAGTCAGACAACCGGTTATGTAACAACGGTAGTGATTGAGTATGACGAAGAATATACAAAATCAGAAGTAAAGTCCATGTTAAAAGAGTATGATGCAGCTGTTAATGCAGTCTTACAGGGGATTTCAGCTTCCTGGACAGATATGGAAAAGATGCTTTATCTGAATGATTATTTTGCCCGTAACTGCGCCTATGATACAATCGTGTATACGAATCCGGACGCTGCCTCTGATTTGATTTTCTCAGCTTATGGCGTATTAGTTAATAAATCAGCAGTGTGTCAGGGCTATGCACTGGCATATTATGAACTGGCAGAACAGCTGGGAATTCCATGTCAGCTGGTGACAAGTAACTCCATTAATCATGCATGGAATATGGTTAAAATTAATAATAAGTACTATCAGGTGGATGTAACCTGGGATGACCCTACTTATGATACTGCCGGCTGGGCATGGCATGAGTACTTTATGAAGAGTACGAAGTATCTGAAAGCAAACCCGGATCATTTCGAGAAGAATGACTGGGTAGTTTCCGGTGGATGGAATGATACCTATGCAAAGGATACTACATATGACAATTATGTATGGGATAATGTAATCAGCGGTTTTGATTATATTGGCGGTTACTGGTATGGTTTTGATTTATCAACCGACAGTATTGCAAAATACAGCTGTAACGGTACTACCTTTAAAAAAGTTAGTGATGTGAAAACAGTCGATGACGTATGGTATGGATGGGGAACATCTAGTGCATATTCAGCGAAATTCGTTGGAAACTGTGGATTCAACGGAAAGTTTTATTATTCCACAACAGATACAATTTATGAGTTGAATTTATCGACCGGGGCTGCAACTGTTGTATATACATTAACAGATGCCCAGAAGAAAGCAGGTTATATCTACGGAATGGTAATAGAACCATCCGGACAAATGAAGTTTACTTTGGCGCAGGAGCCGGCTTCTGCAAAGGGAACCGTTTGCCTTGCAACAACATTAAAGGGAACAAGTTCCAGCACAACAGATAATCTTGCAGGTATTACATATCAGATTAGTTTTAATGGAAATGGCAGCACCAGTGGAAGTATGTCTGCCATGAAGAATTGTGTGTATGGAACAAGCTATACGTTGAAAGCCAATGCATTTAAGAAAAAAGGTTATACCTTTAAAGGATGGAATACCGAAAAGGATGGCAGTGGTGTTACTTACAAAGACAAAGCTTCTGTAAAGAATCTGGCAAATAAGACAGGTGCAAAAGTAACTCTTTATGCTCAGTGGAAAAAGAGCAAGTACACGATTAAATTTAATGGTAATGGAAGTACCAGCGGAAAAGTAAAGAGTATGACTTCCTTAAAGTATGGAACTTCCTATAAATTAAATAAGAATAAATTCAAGAGAAAAGGTTATACCTTTGTTGGCTGGAACACCAAGAAGAATGGTTCCGGAAAATCCTATGCTAATCAGGCAAAGATTAAGAATCTTACCAGCAAAAATAATGGAACAGTAACCTTATATGCTCAGTGGAAGAAAAATAAATATACAATCAAATATTACTTAAATGGTGGAAAGAACAACAAGAAGAATCCATCGAAGTATTATGTGACAACTTCCACAATTACATTAAAGAAGCCAACCAGAAAAGGTTATACTTTTGTTGGCTGGTATACAGATAAGAATTTCAAGCACAAGATAACAAAGATTAAAAAGGGCAGCACAGGAAATCTGAAGCTGTATGCTAAGTGGAAGAAGAAATAATGAAAAAACTTTATTTGACAGCGTTGGGATACTTATATCTGCCTATGCTGCTGTTTCTCCTTGGATGGACAGCAGTATGGGTGCAAATTCCCGTGATGGCAGTGTCCATTCTGGCACTATATTGGACTTATAAAAAAATAACAATAGATGAAAATGAGGAACTGCTATTTTCGAAAGTGGGTCTGGCTGCTATTGTAGTGGTGTTTTTTCTGTTTTGTATTTTTTGTGGACAGGGAGATTTGTTCTGGCAGGATTTTGACTGGAAGAAACATCATGCGATTTTGTATGACCTTGTAAATTATGACTGGCCGGTAGTGTATCGTGATGATGTAATGCTTACCTATTATTTGGGACAGTATATAGTACCGGGTTTTGTGGGAAAACTGTTTGGAAATTCAGAAATGGTAGCAGTTTGGATGACAGCAGTCTGGAACACCCTGGGATTGACACTGGTGTATCTGCTGACATGTCAATATTTGCAGGTGAAAAGTACATGGAAAAAAGCAGGTGTATTTTTTATTATGATTTTCTGGAGTGGTGCAACCAATCTGGGAAGTGAAATTTATCAGCTGATAGGAAATGAGGCAACTCTGTGCTCCTATAAGTGGATTGATTTGAATCGTATTATTGTACATTTTGCGTCAAATCTGGATGCGATGCGTGGGGCATTCCAGCATGTGATTGTTCCGTGGCTTGGCAGTATTCTTTTTCTGAAACATAAAAATAATTATTCTGTTTATGTATTATTAGCACTTCCGATGTTATTTTCGGCAACCTTTGGTTTTGTATATTTTGTACTCTTCCTATTAGGATATTTCGTATGGAATCTGGTAATAGAGAAAAGACCAAAGGAAATGTTTGTAGAAGCTTTTTCCAAAGAGAATATATGTATTTTACCATTGGCAGTAGTAATTCTAATTTATCTGATGGGAAATGTATTGGGAGAAAAACCATATGGTTTAGGCTGGGATTTACTGAATATGTTTACCAGATTAGATTTCTTCTTAATATTTATTGCAGTAGAGTTTCTAGGATATATGTTGTTTTTATGGAAGGATAATCAGAAAAATATTATTTTTTATTTGATTTTTGCGGAACTGATGCTTATCCCATTTATCAGTCTTGGCATGTTTAATGATTTGTGTTCAAGAGGAAGTATTCCGGCAAGATTTCTGTTAATGGTGCTTTGTATGGAGCAGTTCTATAAATATGGATGGAAAAACTGGCGGAATTTTGGGATAGCAGTAATCTTTTTAATTGGAACAGTAAATGGCTTGCAGGAAGGGTATGATACTGTTCAATATACTTTGGAACAGGGAATGGGCTCGGAAAAAGTAGTGATGGATGGTATAGATAGTTATGATGGCTGGGCTGCAAATCCGAAAAAACGTGCAGATGATGCATATAACTATTATACGATAAACTATAGTGAGTCCTTATTCTACAAAATAGCCAGAAAATAGCTTGTAGAATGATAATAAAAGTGGATTGATGTACCTTTATAGATGTGACAAAAAATAGAGAGGTCTGGTATTTGTGAAAGAATTTTTATATATGATTGTAGGGTGGATTGCAAAATTCCATACCTATTTTTTGGGATTAAATGATGCATATGAATATAATTTTTCCGATAAGGAACTGCATTTTCTGGTTATTGGAATTTTAGGAATGCTGATGATTTTTGTATGTTATCCGATTTTTAAATGGCTTGCAAAAAATAACCATGTTATGATTATTGCCTGGATATATGTGTTTACTTTGATTATTGTAATCACTTTTGCAATTGAAATCGGACAAAAGGCAACAAATACCGGAGCAATGGAATTTGCAGACATTATGTTTGGTGTGGTTGGTTTCATTGTGATGTTTCTTATCTTTTCTATTATAAGAGGTATCTGGCATCTGATTTGTGAACTGATAAAAAGTTTTCGTGATAAAAAATAATGATAGTAGAAATTGAAAAATAGGCTTAACTGGTGTATGATAATTAGGTTAAGATAAAGGGAATTCGAATAAGGATTCCCTTTTACTATATGGTAGTACGGTGACACGTTAAATATGAAAATGAGATGAAATGTGTAAAATATAACATACTGTACTAGGAACAAAAGAGGGAAAAGGAGTTACATTATGAAAAAGGTTTTGGCTATCGTTGGTATTTATGTGCTGATTTATCTGGTGTGTACGATACTGTTTGTAGGACTGTTTCACACGGGATTATTGGCATCTATGGATGTGTTAATGTACCGGGGAATTGTATTTATTATTCTGACGGGGATGTTGGCAGCATTGTTTACGTTTTTTGTCAGCAAAAAATTTAAGAGCCTTGGAATGGATATAAAGGATGTACTGCTGATGTTTTGCGGTTTCTGTTGTGTAAACATGGTATTGTTTACTTTGATTCCGGTAACGGTAGAACGTTCCGTGTCAGTATTTATGCTTAGCTATATGCAGGAAAATGAAGGAGAGGCATATACACAGGAAGAGATGTCAGAGATATTTATTGACAGATATGTATATGATTTTGGAGCCTTTGAGAAACGTTTTAACGAACAGATTGTATCCGGTAATATTGAAGAGACAGAGGATGGATATGTGATTACTGATTCTGGAAAAATGATTGTGAAGATGTTTCGGACAGTTGCAGAATGGTTTGATACAGACAGAAGAATTGTATATCCGATGGAGGGGCTGACGAATGAATAAAAAAAAGATTTTGGAAAAAATATCACCACTGACACTTTATCTGATTGTCAGCATTACAGGGATTTTATTGTTTTTTTGTGTAACATATTTTAAAGGCAGTCCGGTATTTAAGTGGCTGGCAATGGAGAATAACTCTGACTGGGCGATGTCGGATTATTTCAGACATCTTCTTTTTGCGAGAGACAGAAGCACTGTTTATGACCATGGAGATAACGCCTGCTTTCCACCATTAGCCTATGTGTTTTATTATGTATATGGCAAAATAAGCACTGCCGGTGAGGAAATTAATAATTTTATTGTATTGTCCCAAATGCCATATCAGCTTTTAATGTATGTACTGTATTCCGTTGTTGGTGTCGTAATTTTAGTGTATGCAATTGAGACATTAAAGGTGAAGGAATGGGAGAAAAAATTGCTTGCTTTTTCCATTGTTCTTTCTACCCCGTTATTTATGGGAGCGTTAGAGCGGGGGAATATGACGCTTTATGTGATTGCTTTTCTGCTGTTGGCACTTCATTGGAAAGAGTCAGATAATGCCATAAAACGCGAAGCGGCATTATTGTTAATTGCAATTGCAGCAGGGTTAAAAATTTATCCTGCATTTATGGGAATTCTTTATATCAAAGAAAAACGCTGGAAAGAAGCAATTCGTTTGATTATTTATGGTGTACTGTTCTTCTTTGGTCCTTTTGTGTTCTTTGGAAATGTAATGGGATTTAAAGCCTTTTGGAAGGTAATAACCATGATGCTTGGTGGAATTCATCAGCAGCGTGTACAATTTTTCCAGGGGATTTTAGGATTTATTGGAATCTATGGAACAGCAGCCCAGATAGCAAATTATATCTTTTTAATTGTTTTATTGCTATTGATATTAGTATCAAAGAATAACCTTAGAACCATGACATTTTTGGCTGCCGCCATGGCATTTTTCCCAACAGGAGCATACCGTTATACCTTATTGTACTTTTTAATGCCGTTATATGTGATGTGCAGGGAATATAAGAAGCTGAATGTGGATAATGCAGTGAATGCAGTATGTCTTGGGTATATTTTCAGTATACCGACGGTCTTTGGACTTCTGACAGATTTCCAGCTTGGTTATGAAGAAAGTGCCCGTTCCTTCTCCTATACCTGTGTAGAGCGTCATATTTACACAGTGGCATGGCTGTATCTGGCATATCAGGTAATCATGGAAGTTATTTGTCAGGTAAAATCTGTGATACAGAAATGTAAAAAGACGCAATAAAATACAAAAAAACTTTAAAAACAATTAAGATGTGCGCAAGAAAGCAGTGTTGCAAAATGTAGATTTCTATAGTAATATGGAAAAGGTCCATGCTGGAAAGGGGAATTCCGAAGGGATTCCCCTTTCTTTCATTTACGGGAGTAACGGGGAGAAGCGAGTGCTTGCATGAAGATTCGACGAGCACTGCGATACCAAAATTCATAAGAATGAAAGAACAACGGCAGGATGCACATAACACGCAAATTTGTGCCGATAGCATAAATTTGCAGGTTTTGGAAAGGGCATGGTTATTGCTATGACAAAAATACAAAGAGTGATATTTTCCATTTCGATGACAGCGCTATGGTGCCTTTGGATGCCGCCATACCTGTATGGGATTTTGGGAATATTGATTGTGTTGGTGGGAAGCTTTCTATGGGGGAAGAATCTGCCGGATATGATGTCTCAGATAAAAACACATGGAAGAGCGGTGTATATTCTGCCAATTCTTTTGGTGGATTATATGCTGGGAATGGAATTCTATGAAAGATGGCATCTGTCTAGTAAAATGCTTGCAGTTGCAGGAATCCTGGGTGTGAATATTGAATTGTTGTCAATTATCGTAGTGATTCTTGGGGCAGCAGCAGCGTTTCCTTCCTTATATTATCTTGCAAGCTTTTTACATGGAAGAAAAAGTGAAAATGCAGGATTAGCTTCACAATGGAAAACGTTCACAGAGCGAGAAAAATTAACAAAAAATGAAGCAGAATCTTTCCTTGGGGAACGGAAACTGCAAACCATGGATATTGCTTTTGCAGGAATTCTTGCAATTGGCTTAGGTGTGGTTTTGGCCTTGTTTCCATGGTCAGGAGCATTGCCGGAAACAGATTCTGCGGTTTACCTTTACATGGGAAAAGCATTACAGAATGGTAAGGTAATGTATCAGGATGTATTTGACCATAAGGGATTGGTTCTTTATCTGATAAATGCCTTTGGTATGATGCTGACCGGTGGAAGCTTTACCGGAGTATGGTTGTTAGAGGTAGTGAATGCCTTTGCCACTGCGCTTCTTGCGTTTAAAGTTATAAAGCTTATTACCGGAAAAAAAGCAGTGCAGTATATGACAGTTTTTCTTACCATCGCGGGACTTACCATAAGCCAGCTTTTAACAGATGGTAATTTGACAGAGGAATATGCTCTGCCATGGATTACTTTAGCGCTTTACATCTGCTTGAAATATTTTATAGATGGGGCATATCAGTTTTATGAGATTATATTACTGGGAATCAGTTTCACCGTGATTGTGTTTATAAGGGCGAATATGGTAGCTGTGTTTGCAGCGTTCATGCCGTTGGTACTGGTTCAGCTGATTTGTCAGAAAAAATGGAAGGATATTGGTATCTGCGCAGGTAACTTCCTTTTGGGGTGTGTTCTTGTATTACTGCCGATATTTGCATATCATATTGCCACAGGAAGTGTCGGGGATATGATGAGCTACTATTTCCAGTTTAATCTGGAGTATTGCAGTGAAAGTGCTATGCCGATATGGGAGGTTATGTGGCGATTATTCCGCAGGCTGACCTTATATTCCGGTATGCTGATTGCAGCAGGGGCATTGTTTTATAAGAATCGAATTTTCCAGATGAGTATCTGGTTTTATGCAGTATCCTTAGCCTTGGCGTCTATGTCAGGACGAGCTCACGCCCATTATGCGATTATTTTGCTTCCGGCACTGATTGTTCCCATGGGAATGCTGTTTGATACGCTGGCAGATAAGGAAAGAGCAAAATCTGTAAAAATATATATGATAACTGGTTTGCTGCTGGTATTGGTTCAGGCAGGCATATCTGTTGTAACCTATCATCAGCCGGAAAAATCAGAAGCAGTTCAGTATCTGATGGAACATACAGAAGAATCAGATAACGTGCTTGTAATGGGAAATTACTGTATCAATTATTTAGAGAGTAATCGTTCCTATGCAAATAAGTTTTTCTATCAGGCACCAATTATTAATAACAGCGAGCGGATGTATCTGGAGTTTTTGGAGGAATTAGAAGCGGATAAACCAGACGTTGTATTGGTACCGGGAGATAGGGAAGAGAATTTAGAAAAAGACAATAATCTGGCAAAAGTATATAAAAAGCTGGAAAAATGGTGTAAAGATGAGGTATACTCTTTAGAGGTTTATGATACCTTTTATGTATATTCAAAAAACAAGTGATAAGTGTGATAAAGGAGAAATGAAAAATGGATAAATTATATATTGTAATCCCAGCATATAACGAAGAGGAAAATATTAAACAGGTAATTGATGACTGGTATCCGGTAGTGGAAGCCCATAATGGAAATGGAGAATCCCGTTTAGTTATTATTGATGATGGAAGTAAGGATTCTACTTACCAGATTATGCAGGAATATGCAAAGGACAGACCATTGTTCCATCCGGTTACAAAACCAAATGGTGGACATGGAGCGACTGTACTTTATGGCTATAACTATGCATTAGAAAACGGTGCAGACTATATTTTCCAGACAGACTCCGATGGACAAACTTTACCATCTGAATTTGAACAGTTCTGGAATGACCGTGAATCCTATGATATGGTAATCGGTTGGAGAAAGGGAAGAGAAGACGGAGCATCCCGTGTATTTACAACAAAGGTATTAAAGCTGGTTATCAAGGTATGTTTTGGTGTAACTGTTACAGATGCAAATACACCATTCCGTTTAATGAAAGCAAGTACTCTGGCTGAACATATTAAGCTTGTACCAAAGGATTTCAATTTATCAAACGTAATTATTTCCGTTATTTATACAAAGAAGAATCTGAAAATGAAGTATTACCCAATTACCTTCAGACCACGTCAGGGTGGAGTGAACTCTATTAACTTAAAGAGAATCTTTAAAATTGGAAAACAGGCGTTATCTGATTTCAGAGAAATCAATAAAGCAATTAAATAAGAAAGTAGAGAAAAAATATGGAATTAATAAAGAACTTACTGATAAAGCATAAAGCATTTATTATGTATGCCATATTCGGTGTATTAACAACATTGATTAACATGGCATCCTATTATGTATTTTATAATATGCTGTCATGGAGTAATATGGCAAGTACAGCGATTGCATGGTTTATTGCAGTTATATTTGCTTTTGTTACAAATAAAAAATGGGTATTTGACAGTCAGTCAATGGAAGCAAAGGTTCTGTTTTATGAACTGTTTAGTTTCTTTATGTGCAGAATTGCAACCGGAGCCTTTGATATGTTGGTAATGTACGTGGCAGTTGATAAAATGCATTCGAATGAAATGTTCTGGAAACTGGCATCTAACGTACTTGTTATTTTGTTAAATTTTGTAGCAAGCAAGCTGATTATTTTTAGAAAAAATTAAAATAAGTATTGTGTTTGTTTTTATGCCTGAAATGTATTTATACCGATAGCAAAAAGGCATAAAAGAATAAGAGAGGTATTTATGAAAATATTGGTTCTTGGTGCGGCTGGATTTATTGGAACAAATTTATGCCAGCATCTGTGCGCAGAGAAGGATAATTATATTATTGCATATGATTGTTCGATGCCGGCGTTAGAACGCTTGAAAAATACAATTTCATCAGACAATATTAAATATGTAGACGGTCATTTTGAGATGGATGACGATTATGTCAGCTTAACCCGTGATGTGGATGTTGTGTATCATTTGATTAGTACGGTTGTGCCGGGCACCTGTAATCACGGAATTGCAGAAGAGTTTATGTCTAATACCGTTGTGACAGTGAAACTGTTAGATGCTTGTGTTATCAATAAAGTAAAGAAAATTGTATTTTTATCTTCCGGTGGAACCGTCTATGGAAAAATAGCAGAGGTTCCGGTAAAAGAAGATACACCGTTGAATCCAATTTCTTCTTATGGAATCCAGAAGCTTACCATTGAAAAGCTATTATATTTGTATCATTATCTGCATAAGCTGGATTACCGGATTATACGTCTGGCAAACCCATACGGGAGATACCAGAATCCGAATGGGGTACAGGGAGTGGTAACAACCTTTGTGTATAAAGCAATGAATAATGAACCGGTAAGAGTATTTGGTGATGGTTCTGTTGTCCGGGATTATATCTATGTTGAGGATGCAGTAAAGGCAATCACACAGATTGCGAACTATGAAGGTGAACAGAAGATATTTAATGTGGGCACTGGTGTTGGTTATAGTGTAAAAGAGATTATCGATGCCATTGAAAAGACGTTGCAGATTAAGATGGATATTGACTACCAGCCGGGAAGGGCTGTGGATGTACCGGTGAATATTTTAGATATCAATAGATTTACCAGTGAGATAGGTGCAATGCAGTATATCTCATTAGAAGAAGGAATATTAAAAACAAGAGATTATCTGGAAACATTTAATAAATAAAAGTGTTGTGTCCAGTCATAATAAGGAGCAGGAATGGATAATTATTTTGTAAGCTGGTTTTATGTGGAACCGACAGATGATGATAATTTTTCACCCTCTGTGGGAGCGAGAAGTGGAAGTGCCGAGGTACAGGCAATTTATTGGAGATGTATCTATAATTTATATCAGACCGCATTATTAACCAATCGGGATGTGGTAGATAAATGGGTGTTTTTAACCAATTTAAAGGAGCTTCCAACGGTAGATGGAGTGAATCTGAATCAGTATTTTGCCGAAAATCAGATTGAACTTTTAAATGTAGAGCTGACAAGAAAAACACCAAAGGACTGGTCCGGTGCATGGAGAAATCAGTTTTATATTTTTGATGTGTTAGACTGTCTGAAAGAACGGGAAGGTAACTTTGTGATTCTGGATACAGACTGTGTGATTACCGGTTCACTTGCAGATTTATATCGGGATGTAGAAAAAAACGGGGTGGTAACATTAACCATTGATTACCCAATTGAAAAGAATGTAAATGGATGCTCCGTAAAGGAAATGAGAGAAATCTATGCAGAGTGTTATGGTGGAGCAGAACCAAAGGATTTAGTATATTCCGGTGGAGAAATTAGTGCCATTAATTCTTCCAAAATTCCAGAGTTATTTGAGAATTTTTCAGAGATTTGGAAGGTAAACTATAAAAGATATGAAGATGGAAAGGTAAAACTGACGGATGAAGCCCATTCTCTTTCCTGCATCTTTTATCATATGGGCTGCCAGAACAATCTGGGGGCGAACTATATTAAGCGTATGTGGACAGATTTAAAATGTGACACAGTTGTGCCACAGGATGCAAATCTTCCAATCTGGCACCTGCCGGCAGAAAAGAAATTTGCATTACAGACTTTGTTCTATGCATTATTAAAAAAAGGGGAAATGAGTCCTGCACAGGTGAAAACCCTTTGTGAAAAGCATGTGTGGCTGAAAAAATCCCATGCAATGAGAGTAATACGCTGGTATTACCGTTATGGAATCATAAAAATAAAGAGAATGTTAAAAAAATAGGAGCATGACAAATGCTCCTTTTTGAGGTTATAGAAGAGATGGAATATTTAAAGAAGATAGATGGAAAGAAGCTGCTTATCCTTTTGATATTAATTGGGATGACATTAGTGATTGCCATACAGAGTCCGAACGATATTTTTGCAATGAAAGAAATACCGGGAACAGATTCTAGTGTATTCCAATATATGGGCTGGATGATGAAGGAAGGATATGTTCCTTATCGTGATTTTTTTGATCACAAGGGAATTCTCTTATATGTGATTAATTTTATTGGAGTTATGATATCCTTTGATTATGGAGTCTGGTTTTTGGAATTGATTACTATTTTTGTCAGCATATATATCTGTTATAAAATTGCAGAAAAAAGATGTGGCATGCTCTTTGGTGCAGGTGTAACGATTCTTATCTTTTCTCTGATGAATCTTTATTATGACAGAGGAAATCTGACAGAGGAATATGCAATTCCATTCCAGCTGGCGGCTTTGGCGATTTTTCTTGACTATTTTTTAGAGGGAAAAGTATCAAAGCTTCGTCTTATGATTTGCGGTATATGTTTTGGTGCAGTCTGTCTGCTAAGGATTAATATGGTTTCCCTCTGGCTTGTATTTTGCATTATGGTGTTGATACAGAGCATCTATCAGAAAAAAGTGAAAGAAATTCCGGGGTTTCTGGGATTTTTCCTCTTAGGATGTGGAATCTTTGTACTTCCTTTTGCGATTTATCTGCTGTATCACCATGCGCTGGATGATTTTTTTGAGCAGTATATTGTATTCAATCAGATGTATGCCTCGGATGAGAATTTTGTGACAACACAGGGACAGATAGGTGCACTTGTTTTTTTTGGAGTAACCTTAGCCTTTGGGGCTGCATTTGTCTATCTGCTTTTATTGCTGGCAAAGAAAGAACGCCGCTTTTTCCATATAGGCTTCCTTTGCTATATGGTGGTGACGCTTCTTCTTATCTGTATGTCCGGTCAGCAGTATAGACATTATGGAATGACATTGCTGCCGGCATTGGTTTATCCATATAGTCTGATGGCAGAAAGATTTTTGTCCTCTGAAGGGAAAAAGAAAACTGTATATGGGATAGCAGCAGGGGTTCTTTTTATAGGAATTGCATGTAATAACTGGTATATGCTTGCACTGAATGTTTATCAGGAAGTGGTACAGAAAAATATCTATATTGATAAGCAGATACAGGCAGTGACAGTTTATGTAGAGGAGAATACAACGGAAGAGGATGAGATTTCCGTGTATGGTAATCGAAATATGGTTTATAATTTGAGCGGCAGAAAATCTGCGTCGAAATATTCTTATCAGAAGCCGATTGGAGCAATTTGCCCGGAAATTATGGAAGAATATTTTGCGGAATTAGAAGAAAAGAAACCGGAATTGATTGTTGTTATTGAAATGGATGATAACATGAAAAAGTTTTTAAAAGAAAACAATTATAAATATGCAATAACATTTGATTATCATAAGATTTATAAGTATAAGGGTTAGTGGAGAGTATTTATGGAAAAAATAAAGAGACAACCGGGGATTGGAGATATCATATTCGTAATATCGGCCGTTGCCTTCTGGGGGATGGTAATGCCGGCAAACTTATATGGAATCCTGGGAATTTTTGTGGTGGCAGCAGCAGCTTTTACCGCTGTATTGCATATGAAAAAGCCTTTGGAATATGCGAAGGAGCAGTTTCACATTGTTTATCTGATTCCCCTTGCAGTGGTTTATTTTATATTATTTACAAACTTTTATAAACGATGGCTTCCATCAGGAATATTTTATGCAGTGGCAGGAATACTTGGAATTACCAATATACAGCTGTTAATTGTGGCAGATATTTTATTGGGAGTCTTGTCTTTGCTATTTACCATTTTTCTATGTGCCATGGTTCGGGAGAAGAAGAATATTGTAAGCTTTCGTCTGGCAGAACAGAGAAAAAATACCGGAAAAAAATTAGAGATAAGAGATATTTTATTCTGCCTGTTAATTACGTTATGCTTTTCATTATTATTAGCATTAAATCCCTGGTCGGAAGGTTTTCCGGGAACAGATGCTTCTGTTTTCTTATATATTGGAAAAATGATGGAACAGGGAGCCATTCCCTATGTGGATTTATTCGACCATAAAGGAATCGTTCTTTATTTATGGGAGTGGCTTGGTGCAGTAATTACACAGGGCAGCTTTACCGGCATGTGGCTGGTAGAAATGCTGCATTTATTTGCAATGGCAGTTTTAGTGTTATTCATTACTTCTCTTTTCACAGAGAAAAGAGGGGCAAGATACCTTACAGCAGTATTGTCTTTATTTGTGTTAGACTGTTATCTTGCATATGAAGGAGGCAATCTGACAGAGGAATATGCCCTGCCTTGGATGATGCTTTCTTTATATATTTTCCTGAAATATTTTATGACACAGGAATATCGCATCTGGGAAATTCTTTTGCTGGGTGTAAGCTTTACCATGTCCTTTTTCTTAAGAGCCAATATGATTGGTGTGTGGGCAGCTTTTCTTCCGGTAGTATTCGTAGAATTCGTCTGGAAAAAGCGCTGGAAGGATATTGGAGCCTGCATTTTGGGCTTTTTAGGAGGGGTGGCAGCTGTTCTTGTTCCTTTGGGGGCATATATGCTTGCAACTGGCTGTTTAGACGAAATGATACAGTATTATTTTGTATTTAATTTTGGTTACAGTGACAGTGAAGGAAGTGTACTTTCCATTTTAAGTACCATGTGGTTTTTAATTACCCTGTCCTTTTCTTATGTGCTGGTACATTTACTTGCTTTTAAGATGTGTTATAAAGACCGGGTTTTTCGTCTGAACCTCTGGTTTACCGTAGTATCCTTAGGACTTGCGGCAATGTCAGGAAGACCTTATTACCACTATGGAATTACATTGATTCCAACGATGGTGGTTCCTTGTATTCTCGTGATGAGAGAACTGGCGGATAGTATTTCTCTTCATAAAGAGAAATATATGACAACAATTGCAGCTGGATTTTTTGTAATTCAATTGGCAGTTTTAGTATTAAGCGGTCATGCTGGAACAATGTCAGAAATGGCAGCATATTTACAGGAAAATACAGCTGAAACAGATAATGTATTAATTGTTGGAAATTCCTGCAACGGTTATTTAGAGAGCAATCGTACAACAAAGAATAAATTTTTCTACCAGACACCACCAATTAATATCAGTGATGAACTTTATGAGGAATTTATGGAAGAAATCACGAAAGAAATGCCGGATACCATTTTAGTCATTGGCAAAAAGGAGGATATTACGGCAAAGGATAATAATTGGGCGAATGTTTGTAAAAAGCTGGACACATGGGCAGATGAGGGTGTATATTCATGTGAGGAATACGGGAGCTATTTTGTATACCAGTTGAAGGAATAAACATAGGAACTGGATAGAATTGTATTTGCGAATAATAGGAGATTTGAATGCGCGATATTATTTTATTTGAGAAATTAAACATAGATACAAAAAAATGTACAGGCTGTGGTGCTTGCTATAACAGCTGTAGTCATGGTGCAATCGAAATGCGTCAGGATGAAGAAGGTTTTCTCTATCCTTATGTAGACGAAGAAAAGTGTACCAATTGTGGGCTTTGTGAGCGCGCCTGTCCTGTGATAAACAAGAAAGAAAAACATGCTGGTAAGCCACAGGTTTATGCGGCGGCCGGGGATGATTTCCGGGCAAAGAGTTCTTCCGGAGGTATTTTCCCATTACTTGCCCGTCAGGTTATGGGAACAGGTGGAGCAGTTTTTGCAGTAAAGTATGATGATAAGTTCCATACGGTTTTTGCTAAAGTGAACGGTATGGAGGATTTAAAACATTTCCAAGGCTCAAAGTATGTGCAGGCAGATACCGGACTGGTTTATCGTGAGGTAAAAAAAGAACTGGCTGACGGAAAACAGGTGCTTTTCTCCGGCTGTCCATGTCAGGTGGCAGGTTTATATGGCTACCTTGGAAAAGAATATGATAATTTAGTAACGTTAGATATTATCTGTCACGGTGCACCGTCACCGGGCGTGTTCCAAAGATATATTAAGGAAGTTGCAGACGGAAAAGAGATTTCCGATGTGAATTTCCGTAATAAACAGTATGGCTGGCGCTGTGATACCCTAGAGGTTTCCTTTAAAGAGGGAGATAAGTATGTTAAGGCAGAGAAGCAGGATTTATTTTTCAAAGGCTTTTTAGAGGATGTGATTAACAGACCGTCCTGTGGAAGCTGTCCATTCTCCAATGAATCAAGAGTTGGTGACATTACCGTTGGTGATTGCTGGGGCATTGAGAAATGGAATAACAAGTTAAATGACACCGGCGGACTTTCCTGGGTTTCTTTGAATTCTGCAAAGGGTGGTGCTGCTTTTGAAACAATCAAAGAGCATTTACAGGTGTTAGAGGAAAGTGATGTGGAGGTATTAAAGGCAAATAACCGCTGTTATTATATGCCAAAGCCATCCAGCAGCCTTAGAAAGAGATTTTTTAAGTTACAGAAAAAGCATTCTGTAATAAAATCCTTAGAACTGGCAATGAAAAAGAAACATGATGTCGGGGTAGCAGGACTTTACAGCAGTCCAAACTATGGCTGCGCCCTTAGTCATTTATCTGTTTATAATATTTTAAAGAGTCTCGGTTATGAGCCGCTTATGATTGAACGTATCGGTAGAAATTATCATGATGTTGACAGAAGCATAGGCGAATTTATCGAGAATCATTACGATATGGATGACATTGCAAAACCTGTGTATACTCAGGCACAGCTTCGCAAATACAATGCGCTTTGCGATACCTTTATGGTGGCTTCAGACCAGATTTGGAAGCATATTTTATATCAGGAGCAGGGGAATTATTATGCCCTTGATTTTGTAGAGGATAATAAACGTAAATTAACTTACGGAACCTCCTTCGGTCATGATGAGTATTTTGGCTCTGACAAGGTCAGAGAAGAGATGAAGTATTATCTGAAACGTTTAGATGCCATTGGTGTCCGTGAGGATTCCGGGGTACAGATTTGTAACGAGGTCTTTGACGTAGAAGCAAGACGTGTATTAGATCCGGTACTTACCGTAGACGGGTCTTTATTTGAAAATCTGGCAGCTGAGTCTTCTCGTAATGAAAGCAACTATGTATTTTCTTATATGTTAGAGCCTAACAGGAATAAGGAATTCGTGGTAAATACGGTAAGTGAGCATTATTCCATGAAAAACATTAACGTGACCGGTATGGATGTGACACCATCCCGCATCAAGGGCTGGAAACTTCCGTTAGAGCGTAATGTTAAGACAGTAGACTGGGTACGACTGATTAAGGACAGCAATTTTGTAGTAACTGATTCCTTCCACGGAATGTGCTTTGCGATTATTTTTGAAAAGCCATTCCTTGTCATTGAGCATGAGAATCGTGGAAATGGAAGATTTTATTCGCTGCTTAAGCTTCTTGGCTTAGAAGACCGTATTGTAAAGAGTCCGACAGGAAAAGAAAGCATTGAAAGCTGCTATGTAGATATTGATTACCGCAGGGTAAAAGATATTATAAAAGCAGACAGAGAAGCTTCTTTGGCGTGGTTAAAAGAAAACTTGGAAAAACCACATGATAACAATTTAACTTCGCAGGATATTATGATGCGAAAAGTAAGTGAGTTGGAAGAGAAGCTTTATGCATATGAAAATATGAAGTATTTCCGTTTCGAGCGTAAGCTCGGAAGAGTCAAAAAAGCATTTCGCGAGATGGGCTTTAAGGAAAGCGTGAAACTGATTGGCAGAAAAGTGAGACAGAAAGTGTTTAAGAGATAAAGAAGGCGGATTATGAAGACAAACCAGGTGAAAGCGGGAGCCATGCTCTCGTATGTAATGATTATCGTTAGTAACTTGATATCATTGATTTATACACCAGTGATGTTAAGAGTGATGGGGCAGAGTGAATATGGTCTTTATGGCTATGTTTCCGGTTTTGCTTCCAACCTCAGTATTTTAAGCTTCGGCTTTGGCAGTGCATATGTCAGAAATTTTGCAAGATACAAAAAGAATCAGGATGAAGAAGGACTGGCAGGCTTAAATGGACTGTTTATTACCGTTTTTAGTGGGATTGCATTATTTGCACTGGCGGTAGGCTGTGTGTTATGTTTTTTTTCAGATGCGATATTTGGTCAAAAGTTAACCGTAGAGGAACTTGGAAAAGCAAAGATACTGCTGTTTCTTATGGTGTTAAATATTGTAGTAAGTTTTCCGTTTAGTGTATTTAACTCTTATGTAACAGCATCCCAGCAGTTTTTATATCAGAGACTTTCCAGAATTATACAGAAGCTTTTAGTACCATTTGTGACTTTGCCGCTGCTTTATATGGGCTATGGTGCCATTGGTGTGACCGTTGTTACTTTAGTGATGACAGTAGCACTTGGACTTTTGGATATTTTTGTGGCAGTAACAAAATTCGGTATGCGGGTTTCCTTTAAGAATTGTGACTTTGGATTGGTGCGTGAAATTGCTCCATTTACGTTCTTTGTATTTTTAAATATGATTGTGGAACAGATTAACTGGTCCATTGACAAATTTATTATTGGCCGCTTTTTTGGAACAGCAGTGGTTGCAGTATATAACATTGGTGCGTTAATTAATGCTTATTATAGAGAATTTTCTACTGCAATCTCATCAGTGTTTACGCCAAGAATTAATGATTTGGTAGTTTCGGAAGCGAATAATAAGGAACTGACAGAGCTGCTTACGAAGGTGGGCAGAATCCAGTTTATGTTTTTGAGCATGATACTGACAGGCTTTGTATTTTTAGGACAGTTCTTTGTGTATAAGTGGGCAGGTGCCGGTTATGAAAAAGCATATTATGTGGCAATCATTTTAATGGCTCCGGTAACAATTCCGCTTTGTCAGAATATTGCCATTGAGATACAAAGGGCAAAGAATAAGCATCAGTTCCGCGCGATTTTATATTTCTTTATGGCACTATTTAATTTAGGATTTACGTTATATCTGTGTCCGCGTTATGGTATTATCGGAAGTGCGGCAGCAACAGCTTTTGTAACACTGTTAGGAAACGGACTGATTATTAATATTTTCTATCATAAAAAGCTGGGGCTGGATATGATTTATTACTGGAAAAATATATTGAGATTTGCTCCGGCATTTATTCTTCCGGCATTAGCAGGAATGGGAATGAATTTACTGACAGATACCACAAATATGGGCATTTTTATTGTAAAAGGTATCGTGTATGTAGCTGTATATGTGATTTCCATGTGGTTCTTTGGAATGAATCAATATGAAAAGGGCTTGCTTGGCGGAGTATTAAGAAAGCTTCTTAGAAGATAGGAAAAAGAAGTGTGATAGCGAGTGCGTGCAGAATGCAGACGCTATATATTTGCGAAAAGTCAATGAACTTCGGAATGGAGTAGAATATGGATATTAAATTACTGGTAATGGATGTAGATGGCACTTTGACGGATGGCAAGGTCTATATGGGTGCATCGGGAGAACTGATGAAATGCTTTGATATTAAAGACGGCTATGGAATTGCCAATCTGCTTCCGAAATATGGAATTGTTCCGGCAATTATTACCGGAAGAAAATCAGAGATATTATTGCGACGCTGCGAGGAGCTAAAGATTTCCCATGTATATCAGGGCATTTCTGAAAAAACAGAAAAGATGAAGGAATTGATGCAGCTTCTTGATGTGACTGCAGGACAAGTTGCATATATAGGAGATGACTTAAATGATTTAGACTGCATGAAAATAGCAGGGGTTACAGGCTGCCCTTCGGATGCGGTCAAAGGAATTAAAGAGTATGTAGATTTTGTCAGTACCTTACCCGGCGGCAGTGGTGCAGTCAGAGAATTTATAGAGTGGCTGGGGGTAGCCCGTTAGCATAGCGCGAGATTGCGAGTGGTGTGGGTAGAACAGACATAGTCTGGGTGTAAAGTTCCACTATTTTAAAAGCCGCACGAGCGGCAGAATGAGAGGAAAATATGAATAAGAAAATAATTGCGATGATTCCGGCAAGATATCAGTCTTCCAGATTTCCGGCAAAACCTTTAGCGTTAATTAAAAATAAACCAATGATTCAGTGGGTGTATGAGCGTGTCAGTGCAGCTGAAGGAATTTCCGAGGTTTATGTGGCAACCGATGATGAGAGAATTTACGATGAAGTCATCCGTTTTGGCGGAAAATGCAGGATGACCGGGGATTGTGCCTGTGGTACCGACCGTGTTTATCAGGCAAGCAAGGATATTGACTGCGACATCGTATTAAATATTCAGGGCGATGAGCCGCTTATTAAAGTAGAAATGATTCAGGATTTGATTTCTGCTTTTGAAGATGAAAGTGTTGTAATGGCTACCTTAAAAAAGAAGGTAGAGACAGAGCGGGAGGTCACAGACCCGAACGTAGTGAAAGTAATTACAGACCACAATCAGGATGCGATATATTTTTCCAGATACGGCATTCCGTATAACAGAGATAACCGAGCAGATGTGTCATATTTCAAACACATTGGTGCATACGGTTATACAAAAGAGTTCTTAGAGACTTATGTAAACCTGCCGGAGGCAGAGCTTGAAAATATTGAAAAATTAGAGCAGCTTCGTGTTCTTGAAAATGGATATAAGATTCGTGTCAAAGAGACAAAGCATCAGAGCATTGGTGTGGATATGCCGGAGCATATTGCATTAGTAGAAGAAGAAATGGAAAAGGAAGGAATCGAGTAATGAGTGATAAATTTAAGCTGTTAGCAGGACCTTGTGTCATCGAATCAGAAGAAATGGTAATGAGCATTGCAGAGCAGTTAAAAGCAATTGCAGAGAAAAAAGACGTGGATTTTTATTTTAAGGCTTCCTTTGATAAGGCAAACAGAACCTCCATTACATCTTTCCGCGGACCGGGCTTAGAAGAAGGTCTTCGTATTTTACAGAAGGTAAAAGATACCTACGGTGTAAAAATCGTAACAGATATTCATGAGCCGTATCAGGCAGAAAAAGCAGCAGAAGTAGCGGACATTTTACAGATTCCGGCATTTTTATGCAGACAGACAGATTTACTGGTGGCAGCTGCTAAAACAGGAAAGCTTGTCAATGTAAAAAAGGCGCAGTTCTTAGCACCATGGGATATGAAAAACGTGGTAACAAAGTTGGAGGAAGCCGGAAACAGCAATCTTATGCTTTGTGAAAGAGGAACAAGCTTTGGTTACAACACATTAGTGGTAGATATGTCCGGTTTAGTAGAAATGAAAAAATTCGGTTATCCTGTTATTTTTGATGCAACCCACAGTGTACAGAAGCCGGGTGGAAAAGGAAACAGCACCGGTGGTAATCGCGAATATGTGCGCTATCTTGCAAGAGCAGCAGCGGCAACTGGAATTGACGGACTTTTTGCTGAGGTTCATCCGGACCCGGATAATGCGTTATCCGATGGACCAAACATGGTAAAACTTTCTGAGTTTGAACAGGTATTAGATGAAATTTTAGCTGTACACAATCTGGTAAAAAGCTTTTAGGTAAGGGAGAAAATCCAATGAGTGAAAATATAATGGCTGATATCCGCAGAGTTTTCGATATGGAAATCGCAGAACTTCAAAATGTTCGTGATTCTTTGCAGGATGAGGTAGTAGAGAAAATTGTAAAGCTGTTAAATGAATGTAATGGCAAGGTTGTAATTAGTGGTATGGGAAAACCGGGTCACATTGGAAGAAAGATTTCCGCAACCATGTCAAGTCTTGGAATCAGTTCCTATTTTCTTCATCCGGCAGAGGCACTGCACGGTGATTTAGGAACTCTTTCTCAGGAGGATGTAATTATTATTATCAGTAACAGTGGAGAAACAGCAGAGGTGTGCAATATGCTTCCAAATATTAAAATGATTGGAACACCGATTGTTGCAATGACCTCTTATCCTGAGTCTACTCTGGCACAGTATGCAGATTATGTATTACTGCTTCCGGTGATGAAGGAGGCTTGTGTATTAAATCTTGCACCAACCTCAAGTACGACCGCAGAGCTTGCCATGGGAGATGCCCTTGCGGTGGTACTTTCTGAAATGAAGGAATTTAAGCGTGAAAATTTTGCACTTTATCATCCGGCAGGTTCATTGGGAAGAAAACTGATTACAAAGGTTTCTGATTTAATGCACACCGGAGAAGAAAATCCGGCAGTACCGGTTGGCAGTACCTTAAAAACAGCAATCTATGTTATGAGCAGAACCGGTCTTGGTGCAGTATCTATCGTAGACGAAAACGGTACATTAGCCGGTCTTATTACCGATGGCGACTTAAAACGCTACATGGAAAAAGAAGTAGATGTTTATAATGTATTAGTAGATGAAGTAATGACAAAGCAGCCGATTATCGTCAGTGAAAAGCTGTTGGCAATCGAAGCACTGCGTATTATGGAAAAACGCCAGAAGCAGTTATCGGTACTTCCGGTGGTAAATGAAGAAGGAAAAGCCATCGGATTAATTCGTAACCACGATATTATCCAGCTTGGAATTTTCTAGTAGCTGTTCAGCCATGAACTGAACGATTACTTAGAGAGGAGTTTATATGAAAAAACTTGGATTTGCATGTATCTGGTTTGGAAACCTGCCAAATTTCATAGAACCGTGGCTGGAATCCTGTCGTAACAATCCGACGATAGATTTCCATTTTTTTACAAATGCCAAGGATTCCTTTGACTATCCGCCAAACGTGATAAAGCATTTTATCTCCTTTGAGGATTTCAGGGATAAGTTTACAAAGATATACGATTTTGAATGCAGAGTGGATACACCTTATAAGATGTGTGATATCCGTCCGGCCTTTGGTGAGGTTTTGCAGGAATATTTAAAGGACTATGAGTTCTGGGGATACTGCGATGAGGATTTAGTCTGGGGCGATATCCGCGCATTTATTACAGACGAGATATTAGATGCCCATGACAGAATTTTAACCAGAGGACATTGCTCTATTTACCGTAATACGCCGGAGGTGAATTCTTATTATCGTACGCTGCCGCGCAAGGGTCATATGGACTATTATGAGATTTTACAGAACCCGGAGGTATGTGCCTTTGATGAATGGGCAGCTCACCGTGGCGGCGGAGTGTCTGCGGTTTTTGCAGACAACGGTATTGCCATGTACAATGAGCCGGTAATGGCAGATATTTTTATGGCAAAGGGCAATTTTGTCATTAATTACCGCCCGGATTTAAAGGGAACAAAATATTTTCTTTATGAAAATGGGAAAGCCTTTGCCTGCGGAAAAAATAAAGAGAAGGGTGTATTTAAGGAAGAAGTATTATACTTCCATTTCCAGAAACGTAAGATTGAATTGGATGAAAATCTGAATTACCAGCATTACATTTTTGAGCCAATTGGCAGAATGCACAATCTTAATGCAAAGAAGCATACCCTGAAAAAGAATGCGGCAGTCTTTAAGAAGAATGCCCGATATTTCTTAAGTACGGTTTATCACAAGATAAAAAAATAGTACGAATATAAAATATAAGAAAATAGTAAGACATAAGAAATGCCTGTTGTCTGCAACCAGATTATCCTGTTGCAGGCAGCAGGTTTTTAAAAAGAAAGGTGGTTTTTATGATTTATAATGAAATCGAAGCATTACATCAGCTGGCAGAAAAGCCGGACAGTTATTTTAAATGTGCATTGGAATTTTTAGAAAAGGTTCAGAAGGAAGGGATTGCAGACGGTCGTTATGAAATTCTTGGTGATAAGGTTTATGCTAATGTAGAATCTTATGAGACAAGAGTATTTGCAAATACCCGTTATGAAGCGCACAAAAATTATATCGATATCCAGTATATGATTTCCGGTGCAGAGGAAATCGGTGTGGCAGATGTGAATGTTCTTGAAGTAGAAGAAGATTATGACCCAGACCGTGACATCGCATTCTACAAGGAAAGTAGTGCAGGAAAACGCTATTCAATTACCGATGGACAGTTCCTTGTATTTTTCCCGGAGGATGCCCACCGTCCATGCATCGCAGTAAATGAAACTCCTGCCAAGGTTCAGAAAATGGTTATCAAAATTGCAGTAGGGGCTGTTGCAAAATCTTATTAAAAAATCCTCCTGTCATAATTGGTATTATCAGAAACTTAGAGTATTCACATTTATTCTTTTGTAAAGAAAAGTTCGGCGAGTGTTGGATAAAACCTTA
>CAYMIS010000036.1:0-28778 GCA_964390485.1 uncultured Roseburia sp.
GATAATACCAATTATGACAGGGGATTTTTTAATAAAATTTTGCAACAGCCCCTTAATATCTTTTTGTAATGCAAATTGGAACTTACTTCTCTTCAAGAGTGCCTAAATAGGCTATAACTCTCTGCAATCCTCCACTATTGGTTCGGTAGAAAAATGGGTCTTTTCGAATAGTGTCATTGCCGTTTACAATAAATTTACTTATTATCTTTCCATCGCCGTTATAGAAAGAAAGCGTATACAATGTTCCCATATGGAATAAAGAAACTCCGTCTTTCTCCAATGATTGTTTTTGAATGCTATCAACTATATATAAAATGTCCTCTTGGCTTTCAATCTCAAAAATATTACCATTGTTGCCATTGCGAATATGGATAGAAACTATTTCATTTGCATCCACAGATGCCAAGAACGTAGTTGGGATATTCCACCAAACAATAGCAGCAACCAATAGTAACACAATAATTCCCAACAAAATGTATTTCTTTTTCATACAATCCCCCTCCTTTATTAAATTCAAATTTGATAACATCTATTATATCAAATTCCACCGATTATACAAACATATCAGCCAGCAGGATATCCCACTGGCTGATATGTTTGCTTTTATCTCTCTTAACAAAAGGCATTTTCTTTTCCTCTGCTTAAAACCTTTCATCTAACCTTAATTCACATTACCTACAATACGATAATAACTTCTGGATGTTAATTTAAACATAATATAGTAAATCATGGCAAATATCAGAATTGTCGCTGCAAGGCAGGCTGCAAATAAAGAAACATTCGTCAGATTCAGTAATGCTAACAGTCTTACTATAATCGGATAAGCTGCTGCCACATGAACAGCGGCAATAAAAATCGGTAATATAAATACAAGACGAATCTGTGTCGTAATTGTTTTTTTCACTTCCCGCTTACTCATTCCTACCTTCTGCATAATAATAAAACGCTCTTTATCCTCATAGCCTTCTGAAATCTGTTTAAAATAGATAATCAGACAGGTTATCATTAAAAACATGGCTCCTAAAAACAGACCTAAGAAAAGTAATCCTCCATTTAATGCATAAAACTCTTCTCTGTTTCCATCTCTGCTTTCTACATAGTAGTTTAGCACATTTCCATGCACTTCACTTTTTTCATCTGCTATTGTAGCACCAATTCTCTCATAGATTAAACTGCTGCATTTTGCTTTTTCTTCCGGTGTGCCCTCCAGATTAAGATAAGCGCGATACCTGTAATCACTAGCATTCTCCCCATAGGACTCTTTCTGCTTTCGATAGATGGTATCCAACACGGTTTCGTCCGATAAGATGACATAATAATCTCCTCCCACTGCTGATATCATATGTGCTTCGTCTTTATTTTTTTCTTCAATAAATTCTGCAACCTTAAATTCTTCTCCAAAAAAAGAAACTGTTTCTCCCTCATACGCCGGACAACCGACTAAATAAACTTCATCCTCTTTCAAATCTGAAAATTCTCTGTCTAAAACTGCCTGACCATTTTCTCTGTCACAAAATGTAAGTGTATATAAATCTGACCAATCAATATCCGACATCATCAGATTGTTAGCTCCACCGGTAAACATACCATTTTCTAAGAGCACAGTGACCCCCAGTGAAAATCCCTCTTTTGCTTCCGTAATCACATTCCCCTGCTCTTTTATCGTTTCCTTCGCTAACTCTAATACTTCACTGCAATCCACATCTGCTGCAATATTTGCACTAATACTGATATCAGAAGGATATCTGGTTAATAGTTCATCCTCCACACCTACAAACATACTGACGGAAGTAGACAGCATTACAAGCACCATGGTAGATAAAATACAGATATTTGCCAGACCAACCGCATTCTGTTTCATACGATAAAGCATGCCGGATACTGCAGTAAAATGTGTGGTCTTATAATAATAATTTTTATTTCTGCGAAGCAGCTTCAAAAACGCAATACTGCCGGCGGTAAAAAGAAAATAGGTTCCAATAATTACTAAAATAACGGCTACAAAAAACATTGTGATTGCTTCTAAAGGACTCTCTGTTGTAATAGAAATATAATAACCCCCTCCGACGCACACAAGTCCTAAAATTGTCATAATAATCTTTGTTTTTGGCTCTTTTTCTCCTACATTCT
The DNA here is from genome assembly GCA_964390485.1 of uncultured Roseburia sp. Classification (GTDB taxonomy): domain Bacteria; phylum Bacillota; class Clostridia; order Lachnospirales; family Lachnospiraceae; genus Roseburia. The sequence continues at coordinate 2,131 of CAYMIS010000036.1, forward strand.
GACTGCGTAACAATTCAATCGGATTTGCAAGCTTTACCTGTAAAAGATTATAAATTAATGTAATCCCATAAATAATTGCAAATAATACTATTGTAGATATTATTCCTTTTTTTGAAATCGAAAACTGAATGGATGAATCAATTCGGATAAGCTTATATAAAAACATCATTAAAAGCTTATTAAAAACAATCCCGGCAATAAGCCCACCGATAACTGCAATTGCTGCGGTTACTACACTTTCTATTGTAAGCACTTTTGCAATATGCTTTTTTTCCATACCAAGAATATTATAAACACCAAGTTCCTTTTTCCTGCGCTTCATAATAAAACTGTTTGTATAAAACAAAAAAATAACAATAAATAAAGATATCACTGCCTTCCCCAATACCAGGAAGGTTCCGATATAATCACCCCCACGCAAAGTGTGAATCCCCTCATTATTTACCATTGCTACGATAGTGTAATACATTACTACCGACATGATACCCGTCAAAAGATATGGCAGATAAAACTGCTTACTATTTTTCATATTGGTCAAAGCCAGTTTTCCATAAATCCCATTCATAATTCTTGTTTTTCCTTTCTGCCTCTCTTTTTAAATCTCTGTTGTTAAAAGTGTTAACGTATCTGAAATCTTTGCAAATAATTCTTCGTTACTCATATTTCCACGGTATAACTGATGGAACACCTCACCATCCTTAATAAAAAGGATTCGTTTTGCATGGCTTGCAGCCTTTACACTATGGGTTACCATTAAGATTGTCTGACCATCCTCATTGATAGCATGGAAAAGCTGTAATAAAGAACTGGCTGCCTTGGAATCTAAGGCTCCTGTTGGTTCATCTGCCAGAATCAGCTGTGGTCTTGTAATTAATGCTCTCGCAACTGCCGCCCGCTGTTTCTGCCCTCCGGATACCTCATATGGATATTTTTTCAAAATCTCTGTAATACCAAGCTTTGCAGCAATTGGTCTGATTCGCTCTTCCATAACTGCCGGCTTTTCCCCTGCTAACACCAATGGGAGAAAGATGTTATCCTGCAGTGAAAAGTTATCTAATAAGTTGAAATCCTGAAATACAAATCCTAAATTATCTCTACGGAATGCTGAAATCTCTTTTTCCTTAATACCTGCAATATTTTTTCCATTTAATAATACCTCGCCGGCAGTTGGTTTATCTAATGCAGCAAGAATATTTAACAGGGTTGTTTTTCCGGAACCGGACTCACCCATAATTGCCACATATTCGCCTTCTTCTACTGAGAAATTAATGCTTGATAATGCCTGCACCTGATTGCCTCCCAGTCTTGAACTGTATATTTTCTTTAAATTACTTACCTCTAAAATTGCCATTTTATTTTCCCTCCGTCTTTGTTTTGAACTGTAGTCAGTATAACAAAACAGGAAAATGCCAGCCATCGATTCAGCTTACATTTTCCTGCTATTTCTTACATTCTTGTAAGATTGGTGTCACTTTACTAGGATAGAATGTATTTATCTTATGTTTTTTATTTTTAACACTTCTTTTGACCTTTTGGAACAGGGTTTCTTATAGTTTCTTAGAAAATTTCCCGTTCCATCGGAAAGTTTACATACACCTTTGTTCCTTTACCAATCTCTGATTCTATTCGCATTCCATGAGAAAGCTTCTTTGTTATCCGGCTGCATAAATACAATCCAATTCCGGTAGAACGCTTATTCACATGTCCGTTATAGCCGGTATAGCCCTTTTCAAAAACCCTTGGTAAATCCTCCGGACTGATTCCAATACCATTATCTTCAATAACAAGTTCATAAGCCGATGGCATATAAATAGACACTGTTCCACCAGCGGAATACTTAATAGCATTTGATAACAGCTGCTCTATCACAAAGGAAAGCCATTTCTCATCTGTCAAAACCTCTGTATGTATTTCGTTGTACTGTAATTTCACTTTTTTTCGAATAAAAAGTCTTGCATACTTATGCACAACTTCTTTAATTATTGCATCAATATCCACTTTTTTTATTAGGAAATCTGTGGATTCTGAGTCAAGACGCATATACTGCAATGCCATCTCCACATATTGTTCAATCCGAAAAAGCTCGTCCAACTCCTCCGCCGTATCCATCTCTCCGCTCTTTTCCTGTAAAAGTAATCGCAGTGCTGCAATGGGGGTTTTTATCTGATGCACCCACATCGTATAATATTCCTGCTGTTCTTTTGCCTTGCCAGCCGTCTCATTCTGCTGTTTTATTTTTTCCTCTGAAATTCCTCTGATAAACTCCTGGTACTGGAACTCTGTCACATTTTCCGGTTCTTCTAACATATCCGAAAGTATTTCTATATGCTGCTTTAAGTGCTCCAGACGTCTGTATTTTGTTACATAGGAAAAAATATCTGCCACAAACAAAAACAAGAGACAACAGCCACAGATAAGAATACCGTATCCGATTTCCTGCATTGGAATATGATTAAAATATAAAATTGCACTCATTAGTAAAGTGCAGATAGCATAAAGAACTACCCACTTCATGCGCTCTTTTAAATAAGAATGTATTAATTTCATGTAATTATTTCCTGTCTTACACACGATATCCGATTCCTTTTTTTGTCACTATATAATCTGTCAACCCAATCTGCTCTAACTTTTTCCGTAAACGATTCACATTTACAGAAAGCGTATTCTCATCCACATAGCTGTCACTTTCCCAAAGCTTTGTCATCAGAATATCCCGGCTTACCACCTTATCCTTATTTTCCAAAAGAACCTGTAAAATGCGCAGTTCATTTTTGGTCAATTCCAGTTTTTCTTCATTATAATGCAAAGTTGCTTCTGTAAGATTTAACATTGCACCTTTATGCTCTAATATGGAGGATTGCCCAATAAAATCATAACTTCTCCGCAGCATTGCCTGAATTTTCACTGTCAGAACATCTAAATCAAAGGGCTTTGAAATAAAATCGTCGCCCCCCATATTAACTGCCATTACAATATTCATATTATCCGCCATAGAGGAAACAAAAATCACTGGCACCTTAGAAACCTTTCTGATTTCACTGCACCAATAATAGCCATTGTAAAATGGCAGTTTTACATCCATTAATACAATGTGAGGAGCAAATTCCGTAAACTCCTTCATTATTTCGGAAAAATTCTCTGCACAACGCACTTCGTAGTCCCAGCCCTGCAGATGCTTTTTCACAGTCCTTGCAATAATCTCATCATCCTCTACAATATACACCTTATACATGTCTAAATCCATCCTGTCTAAATTCTATAAGTTAAAAAAGAAAACTCATCTGCCCTTCTCCAGACTCATCTAAATCAAAGCTTAATTTCTCTGCTGTCTTTTCTTCAAAATGTAAATCAAAGTCGGTATCCTTTTTTTCTGCACCCTTCTTACCCGCAACGGCTTCGTTTTTCCAGCGGAAACCATAGCTTCCCGTATAACCTTTTCCTTTGATTAATTCTGAAATCTCTTCCATTTTACATTTTCTTTCTTTTTCCGGAAGGTCTCCTAACTGTACTGTAACAACTCCATCTGTCTCCTGGGTCAGATAACCTTTCTGATTTAATAAATCAATACAAGCTTTTTTTTCCATATGTATTTTCCTCCTGTGTCAAAACTGGCATGGTCATTTTTTTTAAAATTGGCTATTTAAACATCGCCACCAAACTCATAATATATGTGTAAACAATAACATTATTTTTTAATTTCTTCGAAGAATACAATCTGATTACTTACAGTATATTTCATAATTGAAAAGAAAGGAATAAAAAAATGAAAGATAATAAGATTAAAAGATTAACACTTGCTGCACTTTTTACCGCATTAACCTGCGTTGCAACTATGATTATTAAAATACCAACCGTTGGAACCGGCGGATATATTCATCTTGGAGATGCTTTCGTCGTTTTATCCGGTATCTTTTTAGGTCCACTTTATGGCGGTCTTTCCGCCGGAATCGGTTCCGCTTTGGCAGATTTACTAAGCGGTTACTTTATTTATACTCCAATTACCTTTGTTGTCAAAGCCGTTATCGCAGTTGTTGTGGCACTAATTTATCATAAGCTTACAAAAAAAATTCACATACCTGTGGTAAAATGCATTATTTGCGGTATTTTTTCCACTGTTCTGGTGGCTTTAGGCTATTTTGCCTTTGAATTTTTCATTTATGGTTCTGCAGCCGCTGCCAGCATTCCTGCCAATCTTATTCAGGGCTTATCCGGATTGATTATCTCTAGTGTGCTGCTTCCGGTTTTATCAAAGATATATCTGAATGTTTATCAGGATTAATATTTAGAAATGGGACATACCACGCTGTGGCTGCCCCATTTTTCTTTATAACCTATTCTGCTGCATCTCTTTCTATTCTTTCTGCACCTTCTCCTCTTTTATCACGGCCATCTTTTTTTCTCTCCGGTTCACGTCATCCCGCAGCATTCGATAAATTGCCGCGGCAATTGGAACACCCAGAAGCATTCCTAAGATTCCCATAAGACTTCCGCCGATGGTTACTGCTGCTAAAACCCAGACTGCCGGCAGACCAAGGGAACCGCCTACAACCTTTGGGTAAATCAGATTACCTTCCAGCTGCTGAAGTACCACGATAAATACAATAAAGAGAACCGCCTTAATAGGAGAAACTGTTAATATCATTATAAATCCAACAATTGCTCCAATATATGCACCTGCCACCGGAATCAATGCGGTAAATCCTATCAGTGTTCCAATCATTGCTGCATATGGAAAACGGAAAATTAACATTCCTATAATGCATAACGTTCCCAAGATAACCGCTTCTAAACACTGTCCTACAATATATCTGTGAAAACAGTCATTTAAAACAGAGGCAACATAATTGATTTTCTTCTCTGCTTTCTTGGGCAGATAGCTGTTTATAATCCTTTTAAATTGTCCTGTAAACTGCTCTTTTCCAAGCAGAAAATAGATTGCAAAAATTAGCGCCAAAAGTCCGCTTACCACTCTTGAAAAAACAGAGGATACTGCTGAAACCAATGTTGTTACCGTACTTCCTATTCCTGATGTTAAAAACTGTACAAACTGGTTAATATAAGTTTTCCAATCAATTGCTGCCAGTTCAGAATACATATTTTCTGGAAGAAATTCGATAATTACTTCATTTGCAAGCAACGCTTCTATCGCCGGTGGAATATCCGAAATTAATAACTGAATACAGGAAACCAGTTCTGGAATTACCAGATTAATTAACAGGGTTACAATTCCAACTAAAGATAAGATAGCTGCTATCAGACACACCGCCCGCTTACTCTTTTTCACAAATGGTAATTTACTTTTTGTGAAATAATATCTCTCATAAAAGCTCATCAGAATATTTAGCACATAAGCAATAATAAATCCTGTTACTAATGGCATTGCAGCTCCAATTACCAGCCCTAATAATTTCATAACTCCTGCCCAGTAATAGATTGCAAGATACAGTAAAAATACAGTAGCCGCTACACGCAGACAACTTTTCCACTCCAAACGCATTTCTTTTCCTCCTGTCCATTCACGAGTAATCTTTGGAAGCCTTTTGTATATATTTCCACTTCTATTTCATCTTATCATTGCGCTATGAAAAAGTCATCTAAATATTTTCTAAATCTGAAATTCAGGGACGCAGCCTAAATTTCAGAATTTGGGGACGTAGCCTAAATTTCAGAATTTGGGGACGTAGCCTAAATTTCAAAATTTAGGCTACGTCCCTAGATTTCGAAAAAAAGGCTACGTCCCTGAATTTCGAAAAAAAGGCTGCGTCCCTGGATTTCAGATTTTAATTTCCGGCACTCTCGTACACCCGGGTTCCATAGGAGAACAACGCGTAGGCAATGCACCAGAATACAACTGCAATCACACATTCCATTCCAATCACTGCCGCAGATGTCCCTGCATTTAAAAAGAAGCTTGCCGGCAGATATGCCACAAAGGCAAAGGGAATTATCCATGTGATAATAAAACGTATTGCTCTGTTATAAATCTCTGTTGGATATTTCGCAAAATCCGACATTTCATAAGCTACCTGCAGAAATGGTCCGCTGACTTTTACCCAGAAAGCAATGGATGCAAAAAACAGCTTGATGGAGGTATAAATAAGTGCTCCTGCAAAAACAGATACAAGAAACAATACAATATGTAATGCATCTACAACAACAATTCCCTTTGACACAGAAGAAATCACAAGAATCATTCCCACTAAAAGCTCTCCCAAAGCATCCGGCTGCAGTTTTTCTGCAATCACTTGAAAAAAGATGTTCATTGGTCTTAACATATAGCGGTCAAAATCCCCGTTAATCACAATTCTCCATGCCACCATCCAGATATTATCTGTAAACAAATGGTCAATTCCTCTTGGAATCTGTGCAAATCCATAAATAAAAATCAACTGGTCAAAGTTCCACCCCTGCAGGGACGGAATCTGTTCAAACACAAGGTACAAAAACAAAATTCCTGTCATCTGTGATAAGAAAAATCCCGTCAGTCCCATAAAAAAGTCAACCTTTGACTGCATAATTACTTTAAAAAACTGCGTCACTAACACCCTGTATAGGCGCAGATATCTTTTTATTGTATGCATAACTTTTCCTCTCCTTATAAACATCAGCCACCTAATACCACTAAACGCTTTGTTACTCTTTTCCAGATAATGCTTCCCAGCACATATAAAATAACAATCCACACCGCCTGTCGAAGCAATACAAACATCAGCTCTGCTTCTGTGTATTTTTCAAGGTAAATCATTACCGGCGTATAAATCATAGAGGAAAATGGCAGAAAATCAAATACTCTCTGCAATGCCTCCGGAAACAGACTGATTGGTATTAACTGCCCGGTCAGAAAGCTTAATAACGCATTCCTTGACATAAGCATTCCAAAAATATAGGTGGTAAAAAAGGCGACCATTCCGAAACAGAAATCAAAAAGTACATAAATCAAAAAGCTCATCATACAGCTAAGCAGATAAATGCATATGGTTTGAATGGATACCAACTCCATGCCAAGCACCTTTACTTTATAGATTTCAAGCCCAATCCAGATAAAAACACTCGGTGCCAAAAAGCGGTACACCACATCTCCTAATGCCCTTGCTATCAGGCTTAAGCGGTAATCTATCGGTTTTATCAGGTTCATCGCCACAGTTCCCTTTACCACATCGTCACTCACCTCGCCGGAAATAGAAATTGTTACAATAGAAGATGTTACATACACCATAAAAATATAGACTACCATCTCGTTTCTTGTTAAGTTTCCGATTGTTGCATTTGGTGTACTTCCATAAATTGCCATCCATAAAAAGTAACTGATAAAAGAGCCAAACAAGCTTACCAGAATAAACAGATAAAATGCTCCCTTATATGCCATCTGACGCTTTAATTCATTCGCTGCAAAAGGAAGATAAATTTTTAATTGTTTTCCCATTTTCTTCCTCCTTTAACCCGCCAGAACTGCTGATCCGCGATTATAAATCTCTTTTACAATCTCCGCCAACTCCGTTTCCTGAATCTGAATATCTTTGACTTCTGTTACTTCCATAATCGCAGATAAAATCTGTGGAACCTGCACCTTATGTTTGTCAAAGGTTACAGAATAATTGTTATTTTCTTCCTCATACTCCACCTCATAATCTGCCTTTTCAATGTCCAATACCTTTCCCAAATCCAACGCCTTAACTTTCTCCGGCTGACGGATTTCCATGGAAACCTTACGCTTTGTACCATAGGTATCCTTTAATTCTGTCAGGGAGCCATCATAGATTTTTTTCCCTTCATCAATGATAATAATTCTGCTGCAAAGCTCCTCAATATCACCGATGTCGTGGGTTGTTAAAATAACCGTTGTCTGGTATTTTTCATTGATTTCCTTAATTGCCTCACGAATATTGTCTTTTACTACTAAGTCTAATCCGATGGTTGGTTCATCTAAATAAAGCACCTTGGGATTATGTAACAGCGCCGCTCCTAAATCCGCACGCATACGCTGTCCTAAGGATAATGTCCGCACCGGCTTGTCAAAAAAATCCTGTAACTCCAGCACACGATTTAAAAATTCCATACGCTCTTTGTAATCCTCATCTGATACGTCATAGATTTCTTTTAAAATCGTAAAGGATTCACTTAATGGCAAATCCCACCAAAGCTGTGTCCGCTGCCCAAAGACAACACCAATGTTCTTCGCATTTTCCTTCCGTTTTATGCTTGGGTTAATGCCATCCACTAAACATTCCCCCTTTGTTGGTGCCAAAATTCCTGTCATCATTTTAATCGTAGTTGATTTTCCCGCTCCATTGCTGCCAATATAACCAACAATTTCTCCTTTTGCTATGGAAAAGGAAATATCCTTTACTGCTTCCTTTGTTACCTTTTCATTTGAAACAAGTCCCTTAATGGCACCCTTTAGCCCCGGGTATTTTTTCGGTGCAACAAAATCCTTTGATATGTTTTTTACCTGTATCATAACCATGCTCCTTAAATCTTTATATTTCCTGCCATTTTTATGTTTCTTAATCCTATTTTCTGTTTCAATCCTCATTCTAAAAGAAACATTTACTTACTCTTATGTATATGGCTGCTTACCCCACAACCTCTGCGCCAAATGGCATCAGTGCAAGCTTGGCCAGTTTAAAATGCTGTAGCCCAAATGGAATTCCAATAATTGTAATGCAAAGCAGACAGCCAAATGTCAAATGTTCAATTGCAAGAGGTATTCCTGATACAAGAATCCAGATGATATTAACGATGAAAGACACCGTTCCACCACCATACTGCACCTCTTTTCCAAATGGGAAAAAGGACAATCCTGCAAACTTGAAACACTGAACCCCCACCGGGATACCAACAATCGTAATGCACCACAGACAGCCGGCTAGAAGCCAGCTAAGTCCGCTAAAAACGCCTCCAAAAATAAACCATAATAAATTTCCTAAACAACTCATATACAATTCCTCCCTTTTCATTTTATTTTTTGCCGGTTACTTCTTTGTTTTTCTACCGGCTTTTTCACTTTATGTATTCTGTTATTTTACAGATGCCTTTTTCTTTTTATATCTTTTCTGGCTTTTCCTATCCGCTTCATCACAATCTGCTTGCGTTCTTTTGAAAAAGCTTCTTCTCTCAGCATATCCTGATAGGTTTTCCAGCGTTTTTTGTCTAATGTACCCTTTTCTAATGCCTCCCGGATAGCACAGCCCGGCTCTTTTTCGTGCCTGCAGTCTGAAAACCGGCAGGCACATCTTAAGGCTTCAATATCCTCATATGTATTCTGCAGCCCCTGCTCCACTTCGCTTACAATCAGCTTTCGCATCCCCGGTGTATCAATAATTCTGCCACCTCCGGTTATTGTTTTCCCATTTGGCAATACAATCTGCTCCGGCATAAACATACACTGTTTATAAGTTGTGGTATGTCTTCCCTGTGCATCTGCTTCACGAATATCTCCGGTCTGCATTTCTTCTTTTCCCATAAGGACATTTACAAAAGAAGATTTTCCAACACCGGAAGAACCTAGCAATACGCTTGTTTTTCCCTCTTTAAAATATTGTCCCATTTCCAGAAAGCCTTCGCCTGTTACGGAACTGACACAGTAATAATCTACTCCTGGAGCCGTTTCTCTTACTTTTTCTAAATATGGTTCTTTATCTTCACATAAATCTGCTTTGGTCAACACTATGACAGGCATTGCACCGCTCTGCCACGCTGCTGCCAGATAGCGTTCCAGCTTCGATACATGAAAATCCCGATTCAATGACAATGTAATAAATACATAATCAAAATTCGCCGCCACTGCCTGATCCGGCAAGCCCTGTGTTGCATTCAGCCTCATAAATACGGACTTTCTTGGTAATACCCTTGTAATCAGGCTGTCTCCTGATGGGTTATAAGAAATCTCCACCTCATCTCCCACGGTTGGAAATTCTATAATTTCATCTGTATGATAAAAATATGCTGTTTTCAGTCTTCCATAAAAGGTTTCTGTTTCATTTACTAATTCATAACGTTCTCTATGCACTGCTGTTACACTTGCTTGTTTTATTTTATTCATTCTTCCTCATTTCCGGGCTGCTTTGTGCGCCTCATATAACTTTTTCATCTGCAATATTTTAATAATTATTTTGAATTTTGAATGCGATTGCATATGAACTGGAAGAAAAAGAATAAGGAATCTCGCTTGTGAGATTCTCGCGCTAACACGCAGTCACAAAGTGACATCTTTCACTTGCATGTTATGCGCATCCTGCCAGAAGCTTTTCATTATAGGAATTTTCGAAAATTCCTATAATAAAAAAACGTGGTACCAAAATATGATACCACGTTAAAAAGTCGTATAAAATAATAGAATCCTACTCTGCTATTACTGATTCAATACCGAGGTAATCATATGCAATCTTAAATTGTTTTCTCTAACGTCTCTATTCATTGTCATCATCATTACCTCCTTCTTTCATAATAGTGTTATTGGGAAACTTCTTTTTGATAATATTCCTAATTACCATAATTTGTCAACACTTTTTTCGTTATTTTTCGATATTCTTTTATAATTCTTAAGTTTTTCTTCTGGAAACTGCTTATTTTACAGTACCTTCCGCCACAAAATCAAAATGTATCGGGCACTCATTTTTTCCACCAAATAAATGATTCATGCCGATTGCAATATGAAATGTACCAACTGCATTTTCATCTAAATGGGAATCGCCCAAAATTTTTTCTACATTTGGATTCATTCCAATTCCAAGCTCTGCCACAACATCTCCGCCTTCCGGAAGCTCTTTTAAAAATGTATTAAAGGCTTCGCAGTCAGAATCTGTCATACGGCCATGTGAAACGGTAACCGTAACATTTGAAAATACACCTATTCCTTCTACTGCAAGTGTTTCAAAAAACACTTTCCCATTACTATTTTCTTCTACTGGTGCGATATAGATTTCACCTGCCGGCAATGCCCCATCTCCCGCATCTACAATCCATTCTCGTCCGGTTGTATCCAATGTTAACACACAGTCTTTTCCTGTTACAACCGTTCTGGTTGTCCCTTCAAAGCTCTGAATTTTGCTCTCACAATCCTCTTTTAATTTCTTATAATCCACATCCAATGCTTTCAAAGTTCTAGTTTTAAATACTTCTGGATCCATCTCTACCAATGCAGCATTCATATCTGTTGGCATTGTTATCTGAATTAATTTCTTCTTTTTTGAAAATACCTGAAATAAACTTCTTAAATATGCACCAAACAATGGCATTTTTTCCGGTGCTAATCCTTTTGGTGGCATACCGGGTGCATGATTTATAATATCAACAACAACATCTGCACACATAAACTGCTCAAACCATTTTTCCGGTACTTCACCTGACATATTTTCAAAGAGATTCTGATAATATTTTGAAGAATGTATCAATGACATTGGCATTGCTCCAACAGAAGCTACCGCATTCACGAAGTGATGTAAATCCTCTAATTCTTCCTCTTCTCCCCAAAAATTCAATAAAACAACCTGTCCCTTTTCTAATTCCATTGCATTTACTAATTTATTAATTAATTTTTGTTCCATTTCTCCTCATTTCTAAGCCATAGTAACTCCTAAAGCTCTTTTCCCTTCTAAAAATGTTTCTATTTTTCTTACTGCTTACGCACATAAGTAGTGCCTTCACGCTTCATAATTCCTTCTGAAATCATGTCTCTTCGAATCGTACAGTAATCGTCAAAAAAGCCTTCAATAATCTCATTCACTTCTTTTTCATCATACCTTTTTCCAATTTCAAAAGCTTTGGATATTTCTTCTAAGCATATGCGTTCTTTTTTTCGCTGGGAAGGAATTGATTTCAGTTTTCCATATTCGAAAAAGGCATTGATTACTTTTTTCCGATATGCTTCTTCTCTCTGACGCTGCTCTTTAGCTTCATCCGATTCTTCCTTGATAATATCAATAATATTCGTCATAAAAACCTCCTGACGAATGGAATACATGGTATAATATTGCTCTTTATATGATGTAACTGCCTTTGCATCCTCTAATTTCTTTAAATGAAATGAGATGGTCGCCGGAGTCAGTCCCAAGCGCTCTGCAAGACGTTCCACGTACATATCTTCCTGTATCAGGGACTTTAATATTTGTAATCTGGATTTATCTGCTAAACATTTAAATAATTTAATTGCATCTGCTTCTATCATGTTTATTAACCTTCCTTTCCTGCATTTTCTAAGCATATGTTCTTTTGCACAAATAAAATATGCGATTATGCATTTATCACGCTTAATTACATTCTCTCATAAAGTTTCTATGTCCCGTTACTTCCCCCAAAGCTCTAAAAACTTATCTTTTACTTCTTCTAATGTCTGAAGCTTCAATTCTTCAATTACCACTTTCTCAACATCATTGTGTTCTTTCGCTTTTTCATAAGATACCTTCCAATTTTCCGAAAGCTTTGTTAAACGTTTTGGATAGTCCTCTTTCAATAACTCTCCTGCACTTTGTTTTTCTGCTACCCCAAACACCGTTTTACAAATACCATAAACATTGATTCTGATTTTTACCAAATTTGCCTCATCCTTTCTATCGGATGCTGCTAACGCTTTCTCCTCCTGCTGTAATTTCTCTACATTTTCATCAATATAAGTAATAAACTGTTCCATATGCTCCTCCGTTTCTGTGTCTTTATCCCTGTTTTTATTTTGATATTTATCTAATTGGATAATCACACTATAGCACCTGTTATTTCATGTGTCAATATCTATTTTGATATTCATCTAATCATTTTCCTGATAACCTACTGCTGAAAAGAACTTTACTTTTATAAAACTTCTATGATAAAATACTACAATTAACATTTCGTTCACATGTACCCGACAACGTGCTACGTGCAACATATTGCAGCACTTTTCTGCTGTATTCATAGGCGTTAAGCCTGTTTTATGCCAGTTCCGGCATATCTTTTGAATTTTCCAAATAAGGCGGTTTTCTACCATTCATTTTTCCAACACTTTATGAAAGAGGTGATTCCATTGCACATTCAGTTTTATTCCTAAAATTTTTACCATTTTCTAATACAAATCTCAAATTGCATTTTACAATATCGCTAACTTAACGAAGGAGAAGTATTCTATGAGCAATTCTATTTATCAAATCTATGACAAGATTTTCAAGAAAATCTTAACCCTTTCCACCAAGTCAGTAATTAACCTGATAAATGGTTTATTTGACACAGACTACCCTACAGACAGTAAAATCACATATAACTGGACAGAATTCGAAGACAGAAACTTAAAACGAATTCTGGCAGATACGATTCTTACCATTAATGAAACCCATAGCTATCATTTGGAAGCACAAATGACCATTGATGAAAACATTATTTTCCGCGTATTTGAATATGGTTTTAGCCATGCAAATCGCACCAGAGAAAAGGAAGATTCCATATCTACTCTGTACTTTCCAGAGCCCAAAATTATTTTTCTTTCTTCAAATAATCATCTTCCAGACAATTATACTTTGACACTGGACTTCGGCTCTCAGGGAAGTTTTCTCTATCACGTTCCTGCTATAAAGCTTCTAGAAACCAGCACCCAAGAACTAAATGATAAAAAAATGGTAATTCTGATTCCTTTTATGCTATTAAAGCTTCGTGATATGCTGCATAAAACACGTTCTCCTGAAAATCTTGCAGCATTGAAAAACCTAATTCAGAATGATATAATCGGAAGTATCAATGAGAACCTTCGAGTAGGTAATATCACATTCGATGATGCTCAGATTTTAAAATAACTGACGCACAAACTGTATATTCATATCTACTCCCACTATAGCGAAATGGAGGAACTGAATGATATGACGGATGAATCTCTAATTTTAGATATCGATATATATTTAGAAGAGCATGAACGTAATGTTGCAAAGCTTATGGCTGAAATGGCTGAGAAGGATGCTGCTATCGCCGATAAAGATTCCTTAATTGCAAAATTACAGGCAGAATTAGAGCAATATAAGAAAATTTCTGAACAAAAAAACTTTAAAGCATAAACGAGAGGGTGCGTATCGTTTTTTGATACACACCCTCTCGTTTTATAAATTTATTAATGAATTCTGAAATTTAGGCTACGTCCCTAGATTTCGAAATTTAGGCTGCGTCCCTAATTTTTAAATTCTGCTGGGACATCTTCGATTGTCTGCCATTTTTTCATAGCTTCTTCCATGCTCATACCATCTGCAATTGCCTGCTTACGGGCATAATTGATTGCCTGAATTTCCTTCATACGGGCACCGGTAAGCTTATAACCTTTCATTGCCCATAAAGTTGCAACCCATGCCAGCATAGGAATCACACAAAATAGTGCAATTACAACACCTTTCATACCATCTGTATATGGTGTGGATGCATCCGGCAGAGTCTGGATTCCAATGACTGCAAGTGCTGCACCAACAATTGTAGAACCAAGAGAACTTACCAGCTTGTCCACTAAGCTGAATAAGGTTCCCATAATGCCCGGAATATATTTACCGGAGCGGAAGGTTTCATAATCGGAACAGTCTGCAACCATTGGGATTGACATATCTGCTGTCGCATAATAAGCACCATATCCAATACCAAAGAAAAGAATAAATAAAATGGTATAAATATTAATATTCGTAAAGGATAATAATGTTGCCGTACTTCCCTGCTGCCACAGGAATAAAAGCACTAATACTCCAACATACATAAGCAATGCCAGTGTTGTATAACGCACTAAGGATGCCTTCTGCCCATGCTTTTGGGAAGTGCGGACAGTTAATAAGAAAAATGGAACCGAAAATACATAACCAACAATCATCATTGGAAGATACAATCCGCTGTAATTTCCCATCATTGCTCCATAAAGCATACATAATACTGTCATATTAGTAGCAATGGAAAATGCAAGCTTCGTTCCTGCACCGGCAACCATTAAACGCTGTAATTCTTTATTTGCCCCAAGGATTGCAATATATTCTTTGATTTTAACTTTTTCCTGTTTACCGCCGACACCATAAAATTCCGGACGGTCTTTTTCCCAGATTCCAACTACTGCAAGCAGAGTTAAAATTGCAGATACAATAATTGCCAATGGAATCATAAAATCAAAAAAGCCTGCACTATTGTAACCACCTAATTTTCCTTCTAAAATCGGTGCTAAAAACTGTACAAGTCCCATACCAAGTAAACTTGCAACTGTATTAAAAATAGTAAATAATGGGCGCTGCTTTGGATCATTTGTCAGACAGGTCTGACCGGAACGGGTACAGGCTGTCTGGAAAGTATATCCAATCACATATAATGCATAAAACAGAACAAATAATGTATAACGCAGCCACATCAAATCTTCTGATACAATGCGTGTTCCGAAATACATTAAGATAGCAGAAGCTGCCATAATTCCGTTTCCTAACACCATATATGGACGGAATTTACCAAACTTTGTTTCTGTCTTATCAATCAGCATACCGATAATTGGGTCTGTAATTGCGTCGAACAGACGCATTACTGTAACCATTGTGGTTGCAAACATCAATGCAAGACCAAGTACACCATTTGCATAATATGCAATAAAGTTTAAGGTTAAAATATAATATACGTTTGTCGCGCCATTATTAAATGGAAACAGGACTAACTGATAATTTTTTGCCCGATTCAATGATACTGTCTTATTTTCCTGACTCATATTTTACCTTTCCTTCTACAATTCCCCTTGCCGCAGTTTCCGGCAAGGGGTAATTTTTAAGTTACTGCTTTGTACTATTTTTATATTCTTCTTTGTAGGCTTTAAAGCTTACATAGGCTTCCGTCTTTTTGAATTTGCGCTTCATAATAATCCAAAGTACAAGTGAAACACAGAATAAGAAAGTAAGACCACATGCAATAATCATACACATTGTAATTGCTGTCGGTTCTGTCACCTTAATTGTAGTATTTGCACCTACACCATTCATACCACTGGAATTAGCAAGTGCGTATAAATTGTAATGACAAGCTTCTCTCATTGCTGTTACAACTACCGGATCATCTTCATATTTCGGAAGAAGATTTACTACATAAGGCATCATTGCATCAAAATAGGAAGTTCCTGCAAGAACGCCATCTACACCATTTACATAAGTGGTTAATACATTATCGGTAATGCTCTTACCTTTATTACCCCACTCACCTCTCATGATGTTCTTTACAAGGTTGATATTACCACCTGACCATGTAGTACCCCAACGGGTATATGCCATCATAACACCATTTGCATCACCATATTCAAATGGCGCCTGGAATGCTTTTAAGTAAACCTCACGGGCTGCCTGCTCACCAAGCCATACTCCAAGACCAATACGATTCTGCTCACAATCGTTTAATGCAAAATGTTTCATTACAACGTCAACACCTTTTGCCTGAATTGCTGCAACCTCGTACTGACTCATTTTTCCGGATAAAAATCCATCTTCACTGTAATATTCAAAGTTACGTCCACCATATGGTGTTCTGTGAATATTATTTCCCGGTCCATATAAACATGCAATATTTGCATTTAAGCAGTTATTACCGATTACTTTACCGATTTCTGTCATGATATCTACGTTGAATGTAGCTGCCATAACGTCTTCGGATGTAAATGCTGTTGCTTCTAACTGTGTAGCATCAGAACCAAGTAAGGATGCTGTCAGACCCTGTGGACCGTTTTCTTCTCGTGTACCCGGTGCTTCTACGGATTTCACCGGCATTGTCCAGTGGAATGCATCACCAATTAATGCTACCATTTCATCAAAGGTCATCTGATCTAATAAGTCTTCCCACTTAGGGTCGTCAAATTCAAGACCAACCATATCAGAAAGCTTCACACCATTTTTTTCACCCATTGCAGGCATCATAACGGCTTCGTAATCTGCCGGATCATACTGGATATCCTGAAGGTCACGAACCATCTGGTCAGATAATGCAAGCTGTGTAGCTGCTGTTGGGAATGTACCTGTCCAGTCATTTCTTGTTAAATATGTAACACTCTGTCCATCATTTCCTGAATATAAATTAATATCAGATTCAGAAAGCTGGTTTACGATTTCCGTTCCATTTAAAGAGGTAGCATAGGTTGTTGCATCAAAGGCTTCCTGTGTCCACTTATAGGCTAATTCAGCCTTGCCGTCTGTATCCATACGACCATCTGTATTTTCAACGGTATAGCCCTTTGCTGCCAATGTGTTATTTACTGCATTATGTGCATCTGTAGCAACCGTTAAATAGTAGTCACCTTCGTCTAAAATATAAGTTCCTGCACCATATGCATCATAAGAAGCTAACTCTCTTTTATCTACATATACGGTAATTGTTTCAGATTTACCCGGAGCAATAATGTCTGTTTTTGCAAATCCGCAAAGTGCAACAGAAGCTTTTTCTACGCCGTTTTCAACGTCATAGGCTGTATATGGAGACTGTGCATATACCTGAACAGTTTCTTTTCCAGAGTATTCCTTACCTGTATTTGTTACTTTTACAGTAACCTCAAACTGGTCTGTAGCTGCATTGTATTCAACTGCCATGTCGCTGTATTCGAAATCTGTATAGCTTAAGCCAAAACCAAATGGGAAAGCCACATCATCACCATATGCGTAGGAGCCGGCATTTCCTGTTCCCATTACATAATCTTCGTAACGAGTCTCATAATATTTGTATCCTACATAAATACCTTCCTGATAAATCATATAAGTACTTGCATTTTCAGGAATGATTCCTTCTTCGTAACCAGCGTATGTAATTGGTGTAAAGTTCTGCATTGCCGGTGAAGAAAGATTATTATAGCAATAAGTATCTACCAGACTTCCGGAAGGTACAACTTCTCCTGCAAGAATCTTACCAACTGCATCGATACCGGAAATACCAACATCACCAATCCAGAGACATGCATCTACGTCATATGGATTCCCCTTTAAGAAATCAACCTGTAATGCATTTGCAGAGTTGATTAATACGATAATCTTCTTAATCGTTCCTGCATCCTTTAATGCTTTTATGTTTTCTAACATTACCTTTTCATCTTCGTTTAATGCAAGGTAATTTACATCTTCGTAGCTGCAGTCAGCACCTTCACCACCTACGCGGGAAAATGTAACGATTGCAGCATCGCCATAAGAAGAAACGGAATTTACTACCTCTTCCGGATATACACTCCAAGGAATTTCTCCTACTTTTGCATTACTGGTATAATCACCATCAAATCTTGCATACTGTGCTACTTCTTCTGACAGATAATAATCCCAGAGTGTTGCATTTACTTCTAATCCAACATTTGTTAAGGTATCTTTTAAAGTATTTGCTTTTGAAGCATCAATATTACCAGAACCGGTACCACCATAAACAATATTTACAGAGGAACCGGAAAAGCAGCTTACTTTATCCCCAGCTTTTAATGGAAGCGCTTCATTTTCATTCATAAGAAGTGCTGCCCCTTCTGCTTCCACTAATTCACAAAGTTCCAAACCATATTCTGCCATTTCTTCTGCTGTGGCAAAATCAGACTGATAATACATCGCATGTTCATCCGGATTCTCTAACTCCCAGAAAGTTCCACCAACGAAAGCTGCAACGGTGTTATCAAATGTAGAAAAAATAACAGTTGCCACAATCATGATAAGTGCTGCCGGAGCACTGATTAAACTAATCAGTTTCCACGGTCTGATTGCTTTTCTTCTTGCCTTGTTATAAGCTTTTTTGCGAGCTTTAAACTCTTTTTTCTTCTCGTCCATATTTACCTCTTTTCTTTGGTTTACCCAATCACCAATCTCTGTTCTCCTGTTTTAGCCAGTCTGCTTCGCAGCCTGCCCCCTTCGCATTCCGCACTTCGTGCTCCATGCTCAGATGGGCAAACTTTGCGCCTTAGCGCAAATTTGCAAAGAAAAATCTCTGATTTTTCTTTTATACCCAGTTTTGGCTCTTTCCCTTTTTTACCTTATATTCAGGTCTTGGTATTGCTGTTTTATAAATCGTTGCTGTATCCTTCAGATTACCTGCTTTTACTTCCAGGTGATTTTCCGTATCAAGTGTTACTTTAAAGTGGAAAGCATGCTCGCCTCTCTTTGTTTCCACAAGCTTTCCATTATTGTAAAGTGACACCTCTTTCTGATTAGAATATACAGTAACATTAGAAACTTTTTCTGTACGATATTCGTATCGTTTTCCACACAGGTGAAGGAATGGTTCTTCACTCCACCATGCTTTATAAATATAAAAACTATCTTTCTTTGTCTTACGGTCAAAGGTTACTAAGCCCTTATGATTCATTCCCGGCTCACCGCCCTGATTTCTCGCATCTGCTGCAAAATCGAACATATTCCATACATAGGTTGACCATAAGAATGGATGCCTTTCGAAGCACTCTAACATATATTCATGGTATTTTGCCTGATACTCCTCAGTATGGTCACCACGCTTCGGTTTTGCACTGTGAAGATTTGGCATTCCCTCTGCCCCATATTCAGAATATCCAAGACATCTTTTTGGATAAATGAAATGATAGAACTTCATAAACAAATCATTTAAAAACAGCCCCGGCACATACCAGCCAAGATACAGATTCCATGCAACAATATCTGAAATCTTTGTTACCGGATGGAATGGAGAACACATTGCATAGCAGGCAAGTGTTGTCGGTCTGTGCGGGTCTAATTCTTTTACAAACTTCTGTAACTCGTGATGATTATCCAGCATATCCTTGCGATGCTTTCCGGAAATCGTAATCTCATTGGAAAGTCCCCAGGTTACAATACATGGATGATTGTAATTCTGTACAATCAGTTCCTTCATCTGGAAAAAGGTATTTTCTCTTCCCTCCGGCATATGAGCAGAAATATATGGAATCTCTGCCCAGACAACCATTCCATATTTATCACATAAATCATAAAAATACTGATTATGCTGATAATGTGCCAGACGAATTGTATTTGCTCCAACCTCACGAATCATATCCATATCCAGTTCCATCTGCTCATAGGAGATTGCATTTCCAATTCCCTTCCAGTCCTGATGTCTGGATACACCTCGTAGTGGATAAGCTTCGCCGTTTAAGAAAAATCCCTTATCCGGGTCAACTGCTATGGTTCGGATTCCACATTTGCAGGAAACCTCATCTACCACTGTCTCACCACGTTTTAAGTAAACCTCCAATGTATAGAGATATGGGTCTTTTACACCTTTCCAAAGATGTGCTTCCGGAACTTTTAACGTCACATCACAACCAATTCCTTCTGCTACAACCTTTCCTTCTGCGTCCAATAAATGCTGTACTACCTGTAAACCTGCTGCCTGCAAATCCTTCACATTCGTATAAGCATTCACTTTCACAATTCCAGTTGTACCATTTATCTCTGTATCTACTTTTAAGCCATATCCTCCATAGTAGTCTAAATCAAAATGCTCCTTCGATAGGATAAGCAGTTCCACATCACGATATATTCCACCATAAAATGTAAAATCTGCCTTCTGTGGATAAACTCTCTGATTCACACTGTTGTCTACCTCAATTCGAAGTTCATTTTGTTCCTGTAAAAGTTCAGTAATCTCCATACGGAATGTAGAATATCCATTATCGTGGCTTCCAATTTCTTTCTTGTTTAAGAAAACCTTGGCGCTGGCATTTACTCCCTGAAACTGAAGATAAACACATTCATCCCCGGAAAACTCTGGCTTGCTAAAGCTTTTCTCATAAACACAGGTTCCACGGTAATAATCATTTCCCCCATCCTGACCATCTAATGCATTCCAGGTATGTGGCAAATCTACCGGCCGCCTTTTTCCTGTCTGATTGGTGAACATCCAGTCCTCCATCATCTTCTGTATCTTTCTCATGTCTTCTGCATTCCTCCTTTCATTCTTCATAGATGTTTATGAAACAAAAAAACTTTGTAGTATTTTCGTACTAATTTACAAAAGATACTACAAAGTTTCTTTATTTCTTTCAATAGATTTTGCATAAGTGGTCTTTAAAATGACCTAAGTGGACTTCGGAATCGGAATTAATATCTTTAAAGAAAAGCAGCCGTCCTCTTCACTGATATTCAAAAAACCATCATACTTTTTCACAATGTAACGCATACTCTTTAAACCAAAACCGTGAAAACGCTTGTCTCCCTTGGTACTTACCGGAAGTTCCTCTTCATACACCAGAGTTCCCTTTATCGGATTAATAATATTCATTACCAGAAAATTCTGCTGTCGGTAAATCAATACATCAATCTGTCTTTTCTCCTGATGTTTAAACTTCTCTACCGCTTCAATTGCATTATCTAATGCATTTCCTAAAATTGCATATAAATCAACCGTATTGATAAACTCCATCTGACTTCCATCCGCCACACAGGAAACAATAATTCCCCGCTCCTTGCAATAAAGACTTTTTTCTGTCAGAATGGTATCTAATACCTCATTGCCTGTTTTTACAATTGCTTCATATATTCGGATAGAGTCCTCTATCTCATCTAAATATTTGTCTATATCTTCCCTACTGCAGTTACGAATAGCACGAATCTGATGTTTTAAATCGTGGCACTTCTGATTAATCAGCGCAATATTTTCCTTTGAAAGCTGATACTGTTCCTGCTCCTTTTTCCAAAGCATATTCATAGCCGCAAGTTCCTGACGCATTGCACTCTTTTTAAATAATTCGCTCTGAAGATATAAAATCAACGCCAGCATAACCTGGGACAGGTACAAAACAGCCCATTTTCCATCTCCCGGTTTCATTTCAAGATTTCCCGGTGCCAGACCAACAATTTCAAAGGTAATAAAAATTACAATAGCTGATACCAGCTGCCTTGGCCCAATTTTTTTCTGACCATTATCCGGCATCCATTTTGCAATCGTAAATGCCACAAGCAGATAACCTATCACAAATACAATTCCACAAATAACATAGCCTGCTATTTCTCTTTGTAAGAAAAATGCTTCACCAATACTTTCCATCATCATCCAGATTTCATATAAAAGCTGCCAGGACATATAACTCCAAATAGCATAATATGCCGCTACTGACCAGGTAATATTCCAACAAGTATGCAGAAAATATATCAGATAACAAAAGCCTGCCAGTCGAAAACCGACTTCCATCCAGTCTTTCATTCCCACGGAAAGTGTACCTAAAGTTCCTCCCATTGCAAAAAAAATTGCGGTACAAAAAATGAAACGCTTTTTAAATTCCTCCCGCCGCTCCATTGTGCTGACATAAATAATCCCACCCAGCCATAGTGCCGCTCCAACTATCCATCTGTAAGCAATACTCATTAAGGATTTCCTCCCATATACTCTGTTAATGCTTTTAAAAATGCTGTACGGTTTCTTCTGCTGACCTCTAATTCATGACCACCCACAATTGCCGTATTTTTTCGCACCTCTGATACATGCTTTAAATTCACGATATACCAGTGATTACATTTTGCAAAGGGATAGGGCAGCAGCATCTGCTCTACACTCTGCATCGTTCCACGCACCACATATTCCCCTTCCTCTGTGTGGTAATGAAGCATACGGTTCTGCACCTCAACATAATAAATCTGGTTCACGCCAAATTTTTTTACACCATCCGGCAATGTTAATAAAATCTGCTGCAATTCCTTCTGTTTCGTACGTTTTAATACTCTGGTCAGCTTCATGGAAAAGGTATAATAATTAATCGGCTTCATTACAAAATCCAGGGCACCAACCTCATATCCACGAATTGCATAGGATGCCATATTCGTAATAAACATTAACGTCACATCAGAATCCATTTTCCTTATCTGTTCTGCGGCATCCATACCATTTACCTTCGGCATCTCAATATCCAAAAGGATAATGTCATACAACTGCTGGTAATCTTCTAAGATATCTGCACCATCTTCAAATATGGATATTTTAAACCGCACATCGTATTCTTCCTGATATTGTTTTAAGTACTCCTGTAACTGAACAGAAAATTCTGCCTCATCCTCAACAATTGCAATATGATACATATTTTTCTCTCCTGTATTTCTTCACAAACTGCTATGTTTCTTTATCACAATTTATGTCAGCTGTCAAATTTTCCGGAAAATTATTATAACTGCATAACCCGGGAAAATTAGTACTTTTTTCTCATTACTTTTTTATTATAGCTTAGGTTGTTTCCAGTTACAAACAGAATTTTCCTGTCTTTTATGTCCGTTGCAAAAATTCGTTTATCTTTTTCCAAGCGTCCTCACTAGCATTCATATTGTCAAGTGCTGTTCCACCATATTCTTTAGAATTCCCAAAAATAAATGGCATCTGGAAAGAATGCCCACAATTTTCATAAATATATGCCTCATCCAGCGCATTCTTTCTTTGCTTTTGTATATGCTCAATGGCGTTTTTACTCTGCCACAAACTATCTTTTGCACCTGCAACCATGCATAACGGTACATCTATCTTTTCAACTTTGATACGTTTTTTTTCCTTAAAAGGTGCAATGGCAGTTCCTACCACATAAGCAAACAAATATCCTGTTGGTAATCGAAATAATTTAAACAGAATATTTTTGTAAAAATCTACAATTCCTAAAATTCCTATGTAAACACATGGAAAACATTTTCCCTGATACGACCAGGAAGATAACAGTCCCCATGGACACTGATACACATATTCACTTGGTGCAATGGCAACTACTTTATCAATACCTCTTAATGTTGTCCCACTTAGTAAGGCAAGTTCTGCTCCCTTTGACATTCCAATGATACTTATCTGTTTTGCATCATCATTCTTTAGCCACTGAATAGCCTCTTCAACCATCTCCAGTTTCACTGGCATCCATTTTCTTTTTCCATAATAATGTAAAAGTAAAACATCACTCCCCTGCCTTGTCAGTGATGCCGCTAAAGGCGATACTGCGTTCATTGATGCTTCGCTTCCTCCTAAAAGAAGTATTTTATTTCGCTTATTATTATCTACATGATAAAAATAGCGCCCTTTTTCTGATTCCATGCAATCTACATTTTCATCTGCAAATTTGCGATTGATGGTTTTTTCTACTTTTTCCGAAGCGCATATCGCAGAAAACGTACATATAACATATTCGCGAGCATAATTTCTATCAGGCTTTGCTTTGAATTTACACCACTGCTCATCCAAAATTGCAAACATTCCCATAGAATTTGCACTCTTATATTTTTTATCTATTGGCACTGTTTTTTCCAAATCAACGATTCCATTTTCATCTGCCATATACATTGCCGTGCCATACATTTTGGTGGTACACCATGAATATGTAATCGTTAGCTCTATTTTACATTTTTCCTGTGGATACATCTCTGAAACAATAATGTTTATCCGTTCTGATGCATCATTTAAGTTTCCCAGTAATTCTAATTTCATTATTGCTCCTGTCCCTCTCCTTGCTTTACACTTATATTTATATTATTATTCATAAGGTGGAAAATAAAGAGAACAATAATTCTCACTTTCTACCAAAGGAGAAAAATGTGTTATGAAAAACTTCAGTTCAATCGGGGAAATAATAAAATATTATCGTTTAACTAATGATATATCACAAGCAGCCTTAGCAGAAGGAATCTGTTCAAGAGAATACTTAGGAAAAATAGAACGCAATGAATGCATTCCCACACTTGCCATGATAAATCAATTATCTCATAAACTCGAAATAAATCTATATGATACATATGCCATCATGTTAAGACATCACAACATTGAAACACATCAAAAAATAGAAAAATTAAATGATTTCTTTTCAGAAGAAAATATACATCTATTACCAAAATTAATTGAAGAATATGAATCTCTGGATAATTTTCAATATGGGGAACCATACCAACATCTTATGTATGCCAAATCCATTTGCCTTTCAAACTTAGAAAACCAATATATGAAAGCCATCCAATTAGCTGCTCAAGGTTTATCTCTAAATCACGAAAATTTAGACGATTTATTAAATCATAAACAGCACTACTCTAATATTGAACTTGCACTTTTACTCAGTATTGCAGTAAATTATTGTCGGTGCGAAGAAATTGAAACGGGAAAAAAATATTTTAAAGTACTTCACACCTATTTGATTCATTTATTAACTCAGTCTCACTATGCAATCAACAAAAATAACCATTTTGAAATTAACTTATTATGTAATATAACATATAATAAATATGTCTTCTGTGCGGAAAACACATTTCAGGAGTTATCTGAAATAAACCAAGTAATTGAACTCATGAAAGACTTAAGATATTCGTATTCACTTCCTGAACTACTGCTATGTAAATCTGCACTTGAAAATAAATTAGGATTAACTTCTGAAGCTGCTAAAACATATCAAATAGCTCATAGTATAGGTTTATTTCTTTATTCCGAAGATTATCAGCTAGACTTAGAAAAAAACATTTTTGCCGACAGAGACTTCTAATATTTTCTCTTCCCTTCCGTCTTATGTCCGCTTATAATTATAAATATGCAATAGTCTTTTATTTCACACGAAACATCAAAGGAGTGCCTATGCTGACACAAGATGATAAAAAATTTATGACCGGCATACTGCCGTTTTGGTCACAATTAACATCCATCGAACAGAATATTCTGATAGAAAATACCGTTACCACTCAATTTTCAAAGGGCTCTTCCATTCATTCCGGTATGCAGGAATGTGCCGGTATTCTTATGATAAAAAACGGAACCATTCGAACCTATCTGCTTTCTGAAGAAGGCCGGGAGGTAACCCTTTACCGCCTGCAGACTGGTGATGTCTGTGTTCTATCTGCCTCCTGTGTTTTGCAAAGCATTGATTTTGATGTCTTTGTGGATGCTGATACTGACTGTGAAATTTTACAGTTGAATGCACAGACCTTTTCGAAATTATCCACTGAAAATGTATATGTAGAGCTTTTCTCTTATAAAATGGCAACAGAACGTTTCTCGGATGTCATGTGGGCAATGCAGCAGATTCTTTTTACCAGCTTTGATAAACGTCTGGCGGCCTTCCTGTTAGAAGAGGCTGTAAAAAATAACTCTGACGAATTAAAACTTACCCACGAACAGATTGCAAAATATCTTGGTTCTGCAAGAGAAGTGGTTTCAAGAATGCTTAAGTATTTCTCCAGTGAGGGCTATGTTGTGTTATCAAGAGGCGGCATTACCATTCTGGACAGAAAAAGGCTACAAAAAATTTTATAACTCCGCTACGGAAAAAGCTTTAAAAAATGGTTATCGGATTTTTAACAAAAAACTGCCAGAAAAATTTTGTTTATACAGAAAATTTTTCTGGCAGTCTTTTCATCTATTCATTTTTTATTCTTCCATTAGCGGACAGTTTTTATTTTTTACCACGATTTATCCCTGAATCATTTTTTTAATTTCATCTTTGGATTTCACACCAATCTCTTTACGAATTACCTGTCCATTTTTCATAAACTGTAAAGTTGGAATGGTCATAATCTGATAACGTTCTGCCAGTTCAGGTTCTTCATCAACGTTTACTTTACAAATTTTCACCTCTGTCACTTCACCTGCTAATTCTTCAATTGTTGGCAGAAGCATCTGACATGGTCCGCACCATGCAGCCCAGAAATCGATTAATACCGGCTTTGTCTCCTGCATAACTTCCTTTTCAAAATTTTCCTTTGTTAAATGTAAAGCTGCCATATTATTTCTCCTTTTTCTTTAATATTGATTATTAGTATACC